>NZ_JAOCCV010000006.1:0-230865 GCF_029840585.1 Pseudomonas sp. GD03875
TAGCCTTGGGGCGCCCTCGCCACGGACCCACGCCATGTTCAAACGCAGCTTCCACTCCCTCTTCGCCACCTGGCTGGCCGGCCTTCTCGCCCTGCTGCCGCTGGCCCTCTCGCTGGCCCTGCTGGGCTGGGTGGTGAGCCTGCTCAACCGCCTGATCGGCCCCTCCAGCACCGTCGGCAAGCTGTTCGCCGGGCTCGGCCAGCCCTTCGTCAGCAGCCAGGAACTGGCCTGGCTGCTCGGCACCGTCGCGCTGGTGGTGGCGCTCTACCCGCTCGGCCTGGCCGTCCAGCTCGGCCTGAAGGGCCCGCTGCAGCGCCTGTTCGATCGCACCCTGCGGCGCATCCCTTTACTCGGCAACCTGTACGGCCTGGCCGACCGCTTCGTCGGCCTGCTCGACCAGCAGGAAAACGCCGACGTGGGGGCGATGAGCCCGGTCTGGTGCTTCTTCGGCGGCGACGGCACCGCAGTGCTGGCGCTACTGCCCAACCCCCAACCGGTCGAGATCGACGGCCGCGCCTACTTCGCCATCCTGGTGCCCACCGCACCGGTGCCGGTGGGCGGCGGCCTGCTCTACGTGCCCGTGGAATGGGTCAAGCCGGCGGACATGGGCATGGATCGGTTCACCAGCATCTACGTCTCGATGGGCATCACCCCGCCGGGCCCGAACAAACCACCGGCACCTTGAGGCTCGGGGTCGAACGATGCGTTTCTGCCTGGTTCGCAACGGCTCCCTGCTAACACCCGCCCCGTCCGACGAGCTTCTGCCCTGGTGGAGCTTCGGCAAGACGGTGCTCTCGGCCGCCGCCCTGTCGCTGGTGCGGGACGGCCTGGTCGCGCTGGACGACCAGGTGGCCGAAGGCCCCTTCACCCTGCGCCAGTTGCTGCGCCACGAGGCGGGCCTGGCGGACTACGGGGAGCTTGCCGACTACCATGCCGCCGTCGCCCGTCAGGAAACACCCTGGCCGGCCGAAGAGATGCTTCAACGCCTGGACGCCACTCGGCTGCGCTACACGCCGGGAGCCGGATGGCGCTACTCGAATGTCGGCTATCTGTATGTCGCCCGGCTGATAGAACGGCTGACGGATCTCCCGCTGGACGAAGCGCTGAGCCGGCGCGTGCTGGCGCCGCTGGACGTGTCTCGTGCGCGCCTGGCACGCACACGGGCTGACTGGGGCGCGGGAGCGCCCGCCGGCTACGACCCGGCCTGGGTCTACCATGGCCTGCTGGTCGGCCCACTGGACCAGGCAGCCCTGCTGCTGGACTGCCTGCTGGGTGGCGACTATCTCCCGCCCCGTCTGCTCGACGAGATGAAGACACCGCACCTGCTTGGCGGACCTCTGCCGGGCCGCCCCTGGGCCGCGCCCGGCTACGGCCTGGGCCTGATGCAGGGGCCGACGACGTGTGGGCTGTACACGCACGGGCACACCGGCGGCGGGCCGGGCAGCGTGATCGCGGTATACCGCAGCGCCACGGCAAGCTGCGCGGCCTTCGTGGAAGGCGATGATCAGGGGCACGTGGAAACGGAAGCGGTAAACCAGTTGCGGGCCATTTCGGACGCGGGCCGCTAAGCTGCCTCGACCCGCCATCACCCGCCAGGAGATTTGTCATGCGTCATCTACTGCTTGCCCTGCTGCTGTGCAGCCCCCTCGCCCTCGCCGAGGTGCAGGTCCGCGAGATGCCCTACACCACCGCCGACGGTACCCGGCTGATCGGCTACCACGCCTGGGACGACGCCATCGAAGGCCCGCGCCCCGGGGTCATCGTGGTGCATGAATGGTGGGGTCTGAACGACTACGCCAAGCGCCGCGCCCGCGACCTCGCCGCACTCGGCTACAGCGCCCTGGCCGTCGACATGTACGGCGAAGGCAAGAACACCCAGCACCCGGGGGATGCCGGTGCCTTCATGAAGGCGGTCATGGCCGACCCGCAGACGCCGAGGGCGCGTTTCCAGGCCGGCCTCGAACTGCTCAAGGCCCAGCCGCAGACCGACGCGCAACGCCTGGCCGCGATCGGCTACTGCTTCGGCGGCCGGATCGTGCTGGACATGGCCCGCCAGGGCATGCCGCTGGCAGCGGTGGTGAGCTTCCACGGCGCGCTGGTCACCGATACCCCGGCCACGCCGGGCAGCGTCAAGGCCAGGGTGCTGGTGGAGCATGGCGCCGCCGACAGCTTCATCACGCCGCAGCAGGTCGCCGATTTCAAGGCCGAGATGGATAAGGCCGGCGCCGACTACCGCTTCGTCGAGCTGCCCGGCGCCAAGCACGGCTTCAGCAACCCGGACGCCGACGCGCACAAGGGCCATGGCCTCGACCTCGGCTACCAGAAGGGGGCCGACGAGCGCTCCTGGGCCGACATGCGGCAACTGCTCGACGAGGTGTTCCGCCCGTAACGCAACGGGAGCCCCTAGGGGCTCCCGTTCGTGCAGCTGGTTCGGTGAAACCCCGGCCGGCTAGCGATGCCAGACCACTTCGCCGCGGCCCTGGCCCCAGGTGTCGAAGTGCGCGCCATAGGCGTTTTCCACCGACGCCCGCTTGATCTTCAGGGTCGGGGTCAGGAAGCCGTTGTCCACCGCCCAGACCTCCGGCACCAGCACCAGCCCGTTGAGCTGCTCGTGCTTGTCCAGCACCTGGTTGGTTTCCGCCAGCAGGCGCCGCAGGCTGCTCTCCAGCTGCTCGCGCGACTCCCGCCGCGCCACCTCGGACAGCACGCACAACGCCAGCGGCTGCGGCAGGCCGTCGCCCACCACGCAGACCTGCTCGATGTGGGTGTGCACGGCCAGGCGGTTCTCGATCGGCGCCGGCGCCACGTACTTGCCCTTGCTGGTCTTGAAGATTTCCTTGATCCGCCCGGTCAGGCGTAGGTTGCCCTCGGCGTCCTGCTCGCCCTTGTCGCCGGTGCGCAGGAAGCCATCCTCGGTCATCGCCTCGGCGGTCTTGCCCGGTTCCTTGTAGTAGCCCTGCATGGTCGAGCCGCTGCGCACCAGCACCTCGCCCTCCTCGCTGATGCGAACCTCGACACCGGGGTTGTTCTGGCCGATCCAGCCCTTCTTGAAGCGGCCGGGGCGGCACACGTGGGAGTAGCCGCAGTTTTCCGTCATGCCGTAGACCTCCTGCAGCTCCAGCCCCAGGCGGCGGTACCAGGCCAGCAGCGCATCCGGCACCGGCGCGGCACCGGACAGCGCGTAGCGCACGGCGTCCAGTCCCAGACCACGGAGCACCTTGCGCCCGACCAGGCGGCCGAGCAGCGGGATGGACAGGAGGAAGTCCAGCTTCTTCGCCGGCATCTGCGCGTACACGCCCATCTGGAACTTGGTCCAGATCCGCGGCACGCCGAAGAACACCGTGGGCCGGGCGCGGCGCAGGTCCTCGACGAAGGTGTCCAGGCTCTCGGCGAAGAACACGGTCATGCCGCTGTACAGGGAGTTGAGCTCGACGAACATGCGCTCGGCCACGTGGCACAGCGGCAGGTAGGACAAGGCGCGGTCGCTCTCGTTGACACCGAACAGCTCCGTGGCGTGGCCGGCGGTGAAGCCGAAATTGCCGAAGTTGTGCATCACACCCTTGGGCATGCCGGTGGTGCCGGAGGTATAGATGATGGTGGCGAGGTGATCGGGATGGTTGCGTGGCGTGTCCTGGATCGGCAAGCAGGACTGCAGGTCGCTCCACAGCCGGTCGAAGCTGCCGTCGGCGTGCAGCGGCAGCGCTACGGTGGTCACGCTCTCCGGCACGCCGGGCGCCATGGCCGGCCAGTCGTCCAGCTTGCCGATGAAGGCGACCCGGGCCTCGGCGTGCTCCAGCACCTGGCGCACCGACTCGGCGGTGAGGTTGGGATAGAGCGGCACCGAGACGTGCCCCGCCATCCAGATGGCCAGGTCGGTGACGATCCAGTGGGCGCAGTTCTTCGAGATGATCGCGATCCTGCTGCCCGGCTCCAGCTCCAGGCTGCGCAGCCAGCTGGCGGTGCGCCGCGCCTGCTCGCCGACCTCGGCCCAGGTGAGCTGCTCCACCTGCCCGCCGCCCAGCGGCTGGATCAGGTAGGTCTTGTTCGGGTGACGCGACTCACGCTCGAAAAACACCTCGAGCGGCAAACGGACGGCACTGGCCACGGGGCCTCCTTGTTTTTTGTTTTTGTCACAGGGAGCAACCAAGCACTTGCTTGGTTGAATATTCCACGCGTCAGGAGGCGTCGCAAGTGAAGAAATGTTACAGGAGCGCAAGACTGCCCCAGGGACCGGGGGCAGACTCAACGCAAAACCCTCTAGGGGTGATGAAGGGCGGAAAGCTGCATCAGGCCTGGAATCACGTCACCCTCAAGCACCACCAGGCTGGCGGTGTGAAGGCCCAGGGGTTGCTGCAGATGGCCATGGATCAGCAGGCCGGAGAGACTGCCGAGCAGCGGGTTGTGGCTGACTAGCAGGCATTCGCCGGGATAGTCGTCCAGATGGCTGGCGGCCGCGCGCGGCGGATCGTCGGGCGTGGCCCAGTCCACCGTGGTCAGCGGCAGCGCCAGGCCAAGGGTCTCGCGCACGAGCTCGGCGGTCTGCCGGGCACGCAGATAGGGGCTGACCAGGATGTGCCGCAGAGGCCGCCCCCGCAGATGCTCGGCGCTTCTGCGCACTTCCTTGCGGCCGCGCTCGGTGAGGGCGCGCTCCGCGTCGCTGCGCGCACGCGGTTCGGCCTCACCGTGGCGCAGCAGCCAGAGGGTCACAGCTTGGGTTCTTCGTCGCGTACCGGGTGCGGTGCCGGCGGGATGGAGTGCGGCTCGTTGTCCTCCGGCGCGCGCGGGGTCGGCCAGTCGGCGAAGGGCCAGGGCTTCTCCTCGGTGTTGAAGGTGCCGAAGCGGCCGATCTGCTGCAGGTACTGGCTCAGGCTGTCGCCGAACGACTGCAGCCCGCTGTTGGGCGCGCCGTAGAACAGGCGGTAGCCCAGCTGCAGCAGGACCACGCCGCCGAGCACGATCTCGGCCAGTTGCCAGACGATGGTGAAGATCACCATCCACAGAATCCGCAGGGCGATGGATTCGCGCTCAAGTTCCTTGCTCGGTTCGCTCATGGTGCTCTCCTTTCTCAGAATCCGTTTGGATCAGAAACCGCTGGGTGAAATGAAGTCCACATCCGTCTTGGGCTCGCCGCGCATCAGCCCCTGGATCACCTGCTCCAAGGTGCGCCCCTCGAACAGGATGGCATGCAGACCGGCGACCAACGGCATGTAGACCTGCAACTCCTCTGCCTTGTTCTTCAAGACTTTGAGGGTATTGACGCCCTCGGCCACCTCGCCCAGGCGCGCCACCGCGTCCTCCAGCGACAGGCCCTCGCCCAGGGCATGCCCCACCTGGTAGTTGCGGCTCTTGGGCGAGGAACAAGTGACGATCAGGTCGCCGACCCCGGCCAGGCCGAGGAAGGTCATGGGGTTGGCGCCGAGGGTGACGGCGAAGCGGGTCATCTCCGCCAGCGCGCGGGTGATCAGCATGCTCTTGGTGTTCTCGCCCATGCCCAGGGCGGCGGCCATGCCGGCGATGATGGCATAGACGTTCTTCAGGGCGCCGCCCAGCTCCACGCCGAAGCTGTCGCGGCTGGCGTAGACGCGGAAGGTGCGGCCATGCAGCGCGTCCTGCACGCGCTGGCAGAGCTCTTCATCCTCGCTGGCGATCACCGTGGCGGTCAGCGCGTGCTCGGCGATCTCGCGCGCCAGGTTCGGCCCGGACAGCACGCCGATGCGCGCCTGGGGCGCCACCTCGGCGAGAATCTGGCTCATCAGCTTGAAGCCGTCGGCCTCGATGCCCTTGGTGGTGCTCACCAGCAGCTTGCCGGCCAGGGCGCCGGCTACCGGCTGCAGCACGTTGCGCAGGGCCGACGAGGGAATCGCGACGAACACCAGCTCGCAGGCGGCCAGGGTGGTCGGCAGGTCGGTCACCGGCTCGACACCGGGCAGCAGCTTGATGCCCTTTAGGTAGCGCGGGTTCTCGCGCCGGGTGCGCATGGCCTCGGCCTGTTCGGGGTCGCGCATCCACTGCAGGACGCGCTGGCCGTTGGCGGCCAGGAGGTTGGCAATGGCGGTGCCGAAGCTGCCGCCACCCAGTACTGCAACGGGTTGTTGCTCGGTCATAGGAATTCCACAGCGGGCCATCTGTCGACGGCGGATGCCTCATTATCATGGAGCCTCGGCCGACCGGCCAGTCCCACGCCACAGCAAGCGCTGGCAAAGCCTGGCTTCTCGGTTAACATGCGGCTGTCCTGCCAGAGAACAAGGCCGTTCCGTGCACACCGTTCCGTTCTGCCATCCGCAACTCCCGCAATGCCTGGCCGCGCGCTCCCCGCTGTTCCGCCGGCCAGAGAGCGAAACCCGCTGATGTTCGGCTGGAACTGGGACATCCACACCCGTACCCAGCTGATCAGCGTAGGCCCGGCGCTGCTGCTCACTCTGTTGCTGACCGGCTTCTTCACCTATTCGCGCCTGGAAGACCTGCGCCAGGAGATCAACCAGTCCGGCCAGCTGATGGCCAACCAGCTGGCGCCGGCGGTGGTGCACGGTGTCGCCGCCGGCGACACTCAGGCCCTGGAAAGCCTGCTGCGCGCCACCCTGCAGACGCCCAGCGTCCGCTTCCTGGAAGTGCGCGACAAGGCCGAGACCATTCTGGTCTACGTCGAGCAGCACAAGGACCCAGCGGCCTCGCAGGTGGACATCTTCCATGCCTCCGTGCGCCGGGAAAAAGCCTCGGGCGCCGACGAATACCTGGGCCGGGTGGTGGTCGGCATGTCCGACGAGACCTTCACCAGCCGCCAGCAGGCGATCCTGCTCAAGGCCACGATACTGGCGCTGTTCGCGCTGCTGCTGACCTTCTTCCTCGCCCGCCAGTTGGCCCGGCGCCTGTCCCAGCCGATCAGCGAGATGGGCAAGGCGGTGGAGGCGATCAAGGCCGGCGACTACCGGACCACGCTACCGGAGACCGACACCAGCGAACTGGGCGGCCTCGCCCGGCATATCAACAACCTCGCCGAGGAACTGGAAAGCGCCAGCCGCGAGCAGCGCGAGGCCATGCAGCAGTTGATCCAGGCACGCGAGGAAGCCGAGCAGGCCAACCGCGCCAAGTCGGACTTCCTGGCGATGATGAGTCACGAGCTGCGCACGCCGATGAACGGCGTGCTGGGCATGCTGCAGTTGCTGGAAACCACCGAGATGAACCACGAGCAGGCGGAATACGCGGCGCTGGCCATCGAATCCACCGAGCACCTGCTCAAGGTCATCAACGACATCCTCGATTTCTCCCGGATCGAGCGCGGTGCCCTCGAACTGGAGCGCATCCCCTTCAACCTCAAGGAGCTGCTGCAGGACTCGATCCAGGTCTTCCAGCACAGCGCCCAGCAGCGCGGCCTCTACCTGCGCCTGGAGAAGCCGCCGGGCCTAGAGGCATTCGAGGTCCAGGGCGACCCCACCCGTATCCGCCAGATACTGGTCAATCTGCTCGGCAATGCGCTGAAATTCACCGAGGAAGGTGGCATCCGCATCGAGACCCACTGGCAGCCGCTGGACAACGACATCCTCTGGTTCACCTGCGCGGTGCGCGACAGCGGTATCGGCATCGCCCCGCAGCGTCTGGAGCACATGTTCGATGCCTTCCAGCAGGCCGACAGCTCGATTTCCCGCCGCTATGGTGGAACCGGCTTGGGCCTGTCCATCGCCCGCACCCTGGCCGAGCGCATGGGCGGCACCCTCCATGCCAGCAGCGAGGAAGGCATCGGTTCGGTGTTCACCCTCGAGATTCCCCTGCCCTTCAACATGCGCAGCACCCTCGAAACGCCACGGATACAGAGCGACGACAACTCCGGCGAAGGTCTGGAGGTGCTGCTGGTGGAAGACAACCCGGTCAACCAGACCGTGATCGAGGCCATGCTGCGCAGCCTGGGCTACCGGGTCGAACTGGTCGGCGATGGCGCCCAGGCAGTGCAGCGCTTCGACCCCCAGCGTTTCGTCGCGGTGCTGATGGATTGCCGCCTGCCGATCATGGACGGCTACGAGGCGACCCGGCAGATCCGCCGCCAGTCGCCGCACTGCAACACACCGATCATCGCCCTCACCGCCAACGCGCTGCAGGGCGACCGCGAAGCCTGCCTCCAGGCGGGCATGAACGACTACCTGGCCAAGCCCTTCAAACGCGCCGATCTGGAGCGCGCCCTGACGCGCTGGCTGATCCGGCGCAACCAGCCGCATCAGGAGGACTAGACTTTTTGCACCCACGGTCATGATCTGTGACAAGTTATGCCGGTATACAGGTGTACACACTGGGCTGTGACTTTCACCATGACGCAACAGTCTATGACTAGTCTGCCGCTACACAAGAACAGAAGCGGCACAGCTTTAAGCCCCGTCCGGGGGACCATTGAGGAGTTCGCATGACCAAGCAAAACGCCTATTCCCGGGAAGAATTGCTCGCCTGCAGCCGCGGCGAGCTGTTTGGCCCGGGCAATGCGCAGTTGCCCGCCCCCAACATGCTGATGATCGATCGCATCGCTCATATCAGCGACACCGGCGGCAAGTACGGCAAGGGCGAGATCGTCGCCGAACTCGATATCAACCCGGATCTCTGGTTCTTTGCCTGCCACTTCGAGGGCGACCCGGTCATGCCGGGCTGCCTGGGCCTCGACGCCATGTGGCAGCTGGTCGGCTTCTACCTCGGCTGGCAGGGCAACCCCGGCCGCGGCCGCGCCCTGGGCTCGGGCGAAGTGAAGTTCTTCGGTCAGGTACTGCCCACCGCGAAGAAACTCACCTACACCATCCATATCAAACGAACCATCAGCCGCTCGCTGATCCTCGGCATCGCCGACGGCAGCGTCAGCGTCGATGGTCGCGAAATCTACAGCGCCGAAGGCCTCCGCGTCGGCCTGTTCACCTCTACCGACAGCTTCTGAAGGACATTTCCGCATGCGTCGCGTCGTGATCACCGGCCTGGGCATCGTTTCCTGCCTGGGCAATGACAAGGACACCGTTTCCGCCAGCCTGCGCGCCGGCAAGGCGGGCATCCGCTTCAACCCGGAATACGCCGAAATGGGCCTGCGCAGCCAGGTGTCCGGCTCCGTCGACCTCGATCTGGAAGCGCTGATCGACCGCAAGGTGCTACGCTTCATGGGCAACGCCGCCGCCTACGCCTACCTGTCAATGGAAGCTGCGATCAAGGATGCTGGCCTCACCCCGGAAGCAATCTCCAACCCCCGCGTGGGCCTGATCGCCGGCTCCGGTGGTGCTTCCACCCTGAACCAGATGGAGGCCATCGACATCCTTCGCGAGAAGGGCGTCAAGCGCATCGGCCCGTACCGCGTACCGCGCACCATGGGCAGCACCGTCTCGGCCTGCCTGGCGACGCCGTTCCAGATCAAGGGCGTGAACTACTCCATCTCCTCCGCCTGCGCCACCAGCGCCCACTGCATCGGCCACGCGATGGAGCAGATCCAGATGGGCAAGCAGGACCTGGTATTCGCCGGTGGCGGCGAGGAAGAGCACTGGAGCCAGAGCTGCCTGTTCGACGCCATGGGCGCCCTCTCCACCCAGTACAACGAGACCCCGGAAAAGGCCTCCCGCGCCTACGACGCCAAGCGTGACGGCTTCGTCATCGCCGGTGGCGGCGGCATGGTGGTGGTCGAGGAGCTGGAGCACGCGCTCAAGCGCGGCGCCACCATCTATGCCGAGATCGTCGGCTACGGTGCCACCAGCGACGGCTACGACATGGTCGCGCCGAGCGGCGAAGGCGCCGTGCGCTGCATGCAGCAGGCCCTCGCCACCGTCGACGCACCGATCGACTATCTCAACACCCATGGCACCTCCACCCCGGTCGGCGATACCGCCGAGGCCCGCGCGGTGCGCGAAGTGTTCGGCGACAAGGCGCCGGCCATCAGCTCCACCAAGAGCCTGTCCGGCCACTCACTGGGCGCCGCCGGCGTGCACGAGGCGATCTACTGTCTGCTGATGATGCAGGGCGGCTTCATCGCCGGCTCCGCCAACATCGAGGAGCTCGATCCGGACGTGGCCGACCTGCCGATCCAGCGCGAGACCCGTGACGTGCAGCTGAACACCGTGATGAGCAACAGCTTCGGCTTCGGCGGCACCAACGCCACCCTGGTGCTGCAGCGCTACAAGGGCTGATCCTCGCGGCTGAATGAAAACGGCGCCCCAGGGCGCCGTTTTCATTGGCTATGTCCCCGTTACGTGTTGCTGTACCGATCCCTCTTTTGTGGGAGCGGCCTTGGCCGCGAAATTCGCGGATAAATCCGCTCCCACAAGGTGCGCAACAACTAACGGGCACATAGCCTTTTCATTGGGCATTCAGCACCATCCCGGATTCCGTCGGGCATAAAAAAATCCGATGCCGGCAACCGGCATCGGACTCTTCGGGAAGGACCGGCGGCAGTCCGAGGACCACCGCCGCTCTTTCCGCCCGCCCTTACATGTGGGCGATGATGGCGTCGCCGAACTGCGAGCAGGACAGCAGCTTGGCACCGTCCATCAGACGCTCGAAGTCGTAGGTCACGGTCTTCGCGGCGATGGCGCCGTTGGTGCCCTTGATGATCAGGTCGGCAGCTTCCAGCCAGCCCATGTGGCGCAGCATCATCTCGGCGGAGAGGATGACCGAGCCCGGGTTGACCTTGTCCAGGCCGGCATACTTCGGCGCGGTACCGTGGGTGGCTTCGAACATCGCCACGGTGTCGGACAGGTTGGCACCCGGCGCGATGCCGATACCACCCACCTCGGCCGCCAGGGCGTCGGACAGGTAGTCACCGTTCAGGTTCAGGGTGGCGATCACGTCGTACTCGGCCGGACGCAGCAGGATCTGCTGCAGCATGGCGTCGGCGATGGCGTCCTTGACCACGATGTTCTTGCCGGTGTTCGGGTTCTTGAACTGCATCCACGGGCCGCCGTCCAGCAGCTCGGCGCCGAACTCGTCACGCGCCACTTCGTAGCCCCACTCCTTGAAGGCACCTTCGGTGAACTTCATGATGTTGCCCTTGTGGACGATGGTCACGGAGCTGCGATCGTTGTCCACGGCGTACTGCAGTGCCTTGCGCACCAGACGCTTGGTACCCTCCAGGGAAACCGGCTTGATGCCGATGCCGCAGTTCTCGGTGAAGCGGATCTTCTTGACGCCCATTTCCTCGGTGAGGAACTTGATGACCTTGATCGCTTCCGGCGAACCGGCTTTCCACTCGACGCCAGCGTAGATGTCTTCCGAGTTCTCACGGAAGATGCACATGTCCACGTCACCCGGCTTCTTCACCGGGCTCGGCACGCCTTCGAACCAGCGCACCGGGCGCTGGCAGACATACAGGTCCAGCTCCTGGCGCAGGGCCACGTTCAGCGAGCGGATGCCGCCACCGACCGGAGTGGTCAGCGGGCCCTTGATGGAGACGACGTAGTCGCGGACGGCGTCCAGGGTTTCCTTCGGCAGCCAGGTGTCCTGGTCGTAGACCTGGGTGGCTTTCTCGCCGGCGTAGACCTCCATCCAGGCAATCTTGCGCTGGCCGGCATAGGCCTTCTCGACGGCGGCGTCGACGACCTTGATCATTACCGGGCTGATATCGACGCCGATGCCGTCACCCTCGATGAACGGGATGATCGGGTTGTTCGGCACACTCAGGGACATGTCGGCGTTGACGGTGATCTTCTCGCCGTTCGCAGGCACCTGGATCTTCTGGTATCCCATGCTGGACTCCGTTTGTTTTCGTGGTCTGACAATCCGCCACACGGGTAATGCGACGGACGATACTTCTGGGTCTCGGAAAGGTGCCGCATTCTTGTAGTTTTTCTACAGAAAGTCACGCACTTTTCGCCATTTACTGACAGCCCGGCGACAGCCTAGACTGCTTGAATCCTGGTTAGGCGCCATTCTTGTAGTCAAACTACAGAGACGCTACAAAAATGCCCTCCAAGGGCGCTTTCAATCCTAGCAGCTCGGCCCGAGATTGCTTCGACCCGGGTCGTAGCAGACTGTTACCCGCCGAATCGTAGAGGTTCCCTGCAATGCGTTTCACTCCCCATGTCACAGTCGCCACCGTCGTCGAGGATCGGGGGCGCTTCCTGCTCGTCGAGGAACTGGCCGACGGCCAGGCGGTATTTAACCAGCCTGCCGGCCATCTGGAAGCCGACGAAAGTCTGATCGAGGCCGCCTTGCGCGAAACACTGGAAGAAACCGGCTGGCAGGTGGAGCTGACCGCCGTCACCGGCATCTACCTCTATACCGCGCCGAGCAACGGCGTCACCTACCAGCGCGTATGCTTCGCCGCCAGGCCATTGCGCCACCTGCCGGACTCGCCGCTGGACGACGGCATCATCGGCCCGCGCTGGCTGACCCGCGAGGAACTGGCCGCCCAGCCCGAACGCTGGCGCAGCGAGCTGGTGCTGCGCTGCATCGACGACTACCTGGCCGGCGCACGCCACGACCTGAGCCTGATCCGCGATCCGGCCGATCGCGGCCCGGCCTATTCGCCCCACGCCGCCCGCTCCTGATAGAATCGCCCACTTTCCGCCGTCAGCCTCTCCAAGTCCCCATGCGCGAACCAGCCAATACCCGAGTGATCGTCGGCATGTCCGGCGGTGTCGACTCTTCCGTTTCCGCCCTCCTGCTGCTCGAGCAGGGCTATCAGGTGGAAGGCCTGTTCATGAAGAACTGGGAAGAGGACGACGGCACCGAATACTGCACCGCCATGGCCGACCTGGCCGACGCCCAGGCCGTGTGCGATCGAATCGGTATCCAGCTGCACACCGCCAATTTCGCCGCCGAATACTGGGACAACGTGTTCGAGCACTTCCTCGCCGAGTACAAGGCCGGGCGCACGCCGAACCCGGACATCCTGTGCAACCGCGAGATCAAGTTCAAAGCCTTCCTCGACTACGCCCTGTCGCTCGGCGCCGACCTGATCGCCACCGGTCACTACGTGCGCCGCCGCGACGTGGACGGCCGCAGTGAACTGCTCAAGGGGCTCGATCCGAACAAGGACCAGAGCTACTTCCTCCACGCCGTCGGCGGCGAGCAGATCGGCCGCACCCTGTTCCCGGTCGGCGAACTGGAGAAGCCGCAGGTCCGCGCCATCGCCGAGAAGTACGAACTGGCGACCGCCAAGAAGAAGGACTCGACCGGCATCTGCTTCATCGGTGAGCGCCGCTTCAGCGACTTCCTAAAGCAGTACCTGCCGGCCCAGCCGGGCGACATCGAGACCACCGAGGGCGAGGTGATCGGCCGACATGTCGGCCTGATGTACCACACCATCGGCCAGCGCCAGGGCCTGGGTATCGGCGGCCTGAAGAACGCCGGCGACGAACCCTGGTACGTGCTGCACAAGGACCTGGCGCGCAACGTGCTGATCGTCGGCCAGGGCAACGACCACCCCTGGCTGTTTTCCCGCTCCCTGCTCGCCTCGGATATCTACTGGGTCAACCCCGTCGACCTCTCCAGCCCGCGCCGCCTCACCGCCAAGGTGCGTTACCGCCAGGCCGACCAGGCCTGCACCCTGGAGAAGACCGAGCACGGCTACCAGGCGGTGTTCGACGAGCCGCAGCGCGCCGTCACCCCGGGCCAGTCCGTGGTGTTCTACGACGGCGAGGTCTGCCTGGGCGGCGGCGTGATCGAGGTCGCCGAGCCCTGTGCCGAAGGAGCCCCGCGCGCATGAGCCCCGTTCAGGAACAACTGATCGCCCTCTCCGCCGTGTTCCAGGCTGCCAGCCTGGTGGACAAGCTGGCCCGCACCGGCCAGGTCAGCGACGCGCAGCTCGGCTGCCTGCTCGGCAGCCTGCTGGTGCGCGACCCGAAGAACACCCTGGAGGTCTACGGCGGCGACGACCTCAACCTGCGCGAGGGCTACAAGGCGCTGGTCAGCACCCTGGAGCGCAACCCAGCCAGCCTGCAACGCGAGCCGCTACGCTACGCCCTGGCTCTGCTCGGCCTGGAGCGCCAGCTGGCCAAGCGCGAGGACCTGCTGCAAGTGGTCGGCAGCCGCCTGGACCAGATCCAGAACCAGGTCGAGCACTTCGGCCTGACCCACGACAACGTGGTGGCCGCCTGCGGCGCGCTCTACCAGGACACCATCAGCACCTTCCGCCAGCGCATCCAGGTGCACGGCGACATGCGCTTCCTGCAACAACCGGCCGTGGCCGCCAAGGTGCGCGCCCTGCTGCTCACCGGCATCCGTTCGGCGCGTCTGTGGCGCCAGCTCGGCGGCCATCGCTGGCAACTGGTACTCGGCCGCGGCAAGCTGCTCAAGGAACTCTACCCGCTGCTGCGGAGCTGACGTGAGCCTGCCCAGCCGCAGCTCCAGACCCGTCCAGGGCGCCCTGCTCCTGGCGCTCTCCGCCCTGCTGTTCTCGTTGATGGGCGTAGGCATCCGCGAGGTGTCCAGCGGCGTCAACAACGAGTCGGTGGTGTTCTTCCGCAATCTGGTAGGCGTGCTGTTCTTCCTGCCGCTGGTGTTGTTGAAAGGCACCGGCCCGCTGAAGACGGGGCGTCTCAAGTCGCACATGTGGCGCACCACTTACGGCCTGGCGGCGATGTACTGCTTCTTCTACGCCATCGCCCACCTGCCGCTGGCCGACGCCATGCTGTTCACCTACGCGGCGCCGGTGTTCACCCCGCTGCTGGCCTGGTGGCTGCTCAAGGAGCCGCTGACCCGGCGCATGCTGGTCACCACCGCCATCGGCCTGGTCGGCGTGCTGCTGGTGGCCAAGCCCAGCGAGGCGCTGCTCGACAGCCAGGCCCTGATCGGCCTGGCGGCCAGCATCCTGGCTGCCTTCGCCTTCGTCTCCATCCGCGAGATGAGCGACACCGAGCCGGCCTTCCGCATCGTCTTCTATTTCTCTCTGTTCAGCGCCCTGATCTCCGCCGTGCCGCTGACCTGGGCCTGGCAGCCGCTGAGCCAGCACCAGCTCGGCCTACTGCTGGTGATCGGCCTGCTCGCCACGGTGAGCCAGATCGTCATGTCCAAGGCCTACAGCCTGGCCCCGCCCGGCCTGATCGGCCCCTTCGCCTACCTGGCCATCGTCTTCGCCGGCATCGTCGCCTGGCTACGCTGGGGCGAGATGCCGGATGCCGCCTCCCTGGTCGGCGCCGCGCTGATCTTCGCCTCCAGCCTCCTTTCGATCGCCCGCCGACCGGCCGCTCGCTAGCCGGCGGCCGAGCCGGGCGATTTCATGTATAATGTGCGCCCTTTTCGTTGACCGACCTGTCCGAGAACGCCTCCATGCAGCTCTCCTCGCTCACCGCGGTTTCCCCCGTCGATGGCCGCTACGCCGGCAAAACCAGCGCCCTGCGCCCGATCTTCAGCGAATACGGCCTGATCCGTTTCCGCGTGATGGTCGAGGTTCGCTGGCTGCAGCGCCTGGCCGCCCATGAAGGCGTCGCCGAAGTCTCCCCCTTCTCCGCCGAAGCCAATGCGCTGCTGAACGAACTGGCCGAGAACTTCGCCGTCGAGCACGCCGAGCGCGTGAAAGAGATCGAGCGCACCACCAACCACGACGTGAAAGCCGTGGAGTACCTGCTCAAGGAGCAGGCCGCCAAGCTGCCGGAGCTGGCCGCCGTGAGCGAATTCATCCACTTCGCCTGCACCAGCGAGGACATCAACAACCTGTCCCACGCCCTGATGCTGCGCGAAGGCCGCGATACCGTCCTGCTGCCGCTGATGAAGCAGATCGCCGGCGCCATCCGCGACCTGGCGGTGAAGTTCGCCGACGTGCCGATGCTGTCGCGCACCCACGGTCAGCCGGCTTCGCCGACCACCCTCGGCAAGGAACTGGCCAACGTCGTCTACCGTCTGGAGCGGCAGATCGCCCAGGTGGCCGGCGTGCCGCTGCTGGGCAAGATCAACGGCGCCGTGGGCAACTACAACGCCCACCTGTCCGCCTACCCGCAGATCGACTGGGAGGCCAACGCCAAGCAGTTCATCGAAGGCGACCTGGGCCTGCAGTGGAATCCCTACACCACGCAGATCGAGCCGCACGACTACATCGCCGAGCTGTTCGACGCCATCGCCCGCTTCAACACCATCCTCATCGACTTCGACCGCGACGTCTGGGGCTACATCTCTCTCGGCTACTTCAAGCAGAAGACCGTGGCCGGCGAGATCGGCTCCTCGACCATGCCGCACAAGGTCAACCCGATCGACTTCGAGAACTCCGAAGGCAACCTGGGCATCGCCAACGCGATCTTCCAGCACCTGGCCAGCAAGCTGCCGATCTCCCGCTGGCAGCGCGACCTGACCGACTCCACCGTGCTGCGCAACCTCGGTGTCGGCTTCGCCCACAGCGTCATCGCCTACGAAGCCAGCCTCAAGGGCATCGGCAAGCTGGAGCTGAACGAAGCGCGCATCGCCGCCGACCTGGACGCCTGCTGGGAAGTCCTGGCCGAGCCGATCCAGACCGTGATGCGCCGCTACGCCATCGAGAACCCCTACGAGAAGCTCAAGGAGCTGACCCGTGGCAAGGGCATCAGCCCGGAGGCGCTGCTCACCTTCATCGATGGCCTGGACATGCCGGCCGCCGCCAAGGAGGAGCTCAAGCAACTCACCCCGGCGAGCTACATCGGCAACGCCGTCGCGCAGGCCAAGCGCATCTGAACGACACCAGCCTTACCAACGCCCGGCTGAGCCGGGCGTTTTTATTTCAGCCATTTCATCTCTTTCAAGGGCTTAGCCATGAATCCTGATACTCCCCTGCAGCTGCTGGGCGGCCTCACACCCCGCGAGTTCCTGCGCGACTACTGGCAACAGAAGCCCTTGCTGGTCCGTCAGGCCATTCCCGGCTTCGAGAGCCCGATCAGCGCCGACGAACTGGCCGGCCTGGCGCTGGAGGAAGAAGTCGAATCGCGCCTGGTGCTGGAGCACGGCGAGCATCCCTGGGAACTGCGCCGCGGCCCGTTCGCCGAGGATGCCTTCTCCAAGCTGCCGGAGCGCGACTGGACCCTGCTGGTACAGGCCGTCGACCAGTTCGTCCCGGAAGTGGCCGAGGTGCTCAAGGACTTCGGCTTCCTCCCCAGCTGGCGCATCGACGACCTGATGATCAGCTTCGCCGCGCCCGGCGGCAGCGTCGGCCCGCACTTCGATAACTACGACGTGTTCCTGCTCCAGGCCGAAGGCGAGCGCCGCTGGAAGATCGGCCAGATGTGCGACGCCGACAGCAAGCTGCTGCAGCACGCCGATCTGCGCATCCTGGCCGACTTCGAGCAGACCGACGAATGGGTGCTGGAGCCCGGCGACATGCTCTACCTGCCGCCGCGCCTGGCCCACTACGGCATCGCCGAGAACGACTGCATGACCTACTCGGTGGGCTTCCGCGCGCCGAGCGCCGCCGAGGTGCTGACCCACTTCACCGACTTCCTCGCCCAGTTCCTGCCGGACGAGGAACGCTACAGCGACGCCGGCATGGCACCGGCCAGCGATCCGCACCAGATCCAGCAGGACGCCCTCGACCGTCTCAAGGCCCTGCTGACCGAGCACATGGGCGACCAGCGCCTGCTGCTGACCTGGTTCGGCCAGTTCATGACCGAGCCGCGCTACCCCGAACTGGTGAGCGGCGCGGAGATCGGCGAGGAAGAATTCCTGGCCATCCTGCAGGACGGCGCCGTGCTGGTGCGCAACCCCAGCGCGCGCCTGGCCTGGAGCGAAGTGGATGTCGGCCTGGTGCTGTTCGCCAGCGGCCAGAGCCGCCTGCTGCCGCCCCACCTGAGGGAACTGCTGCGCCTGGTCTGCGCCGCCGACGCGCTGCACGGCGAGAACCTGGCGCCTTGGTTGGCCGACGAAGACGGGCGTACACTGGTGCGCGAACTGGTCCAGCAAGGCAGTCTGGAGTTTGCCGATGAGTGAGATCCACGTCCGCCTCGCCCACTGGCAGAAGGACAATGCCGACCTGCGGCGCATCCGTGAGGCGGTATTCATTGCGGAACAGGCGGTGCCCGCCGAACTCGAATGGGATGACGAGGACATCGAGGCCGTGCATTTCCTCGCCTGCGAGGGCGACTACCCGATCGGCACCGCACGCCTGCTGGCGGACGGCCAGATCGGCCGAGTCTCGGTGCTCAAGGACTGGCGCGGCCTGAAGGTCGGCGAAGCGCTGATGCGCGCCGCCATCGAGGCCGCTGAACAGCGTGGCCAGCGCGAGCAGAAGCTCAGCGCCCAGGTGCATGCCGCCGCGTTCTACGAGCGCCTGGGCTTCTGCATCGAGGGCGACGAGTACCTCGAGGCGGGCATTCCCCACGTACTGATGGTGCGCCATAGCGACTAGGACGACGGCATGAGCGAAGAAAACGCCCCGAATGACCAGAACGAGCCCGAACTGCCGGCCATCGATTTCCAGTCGCCGGGGCGTTTTTCCGTGCACAACCCGGACACCTTTCCAGCGCTGACCACGGAGACGCGCGAACCGGCGCCCTTTCAGCTGGGCCAGCATCCCGATCTCGAACGTTTCAGCCGCCCGGAGCAGGCCCAGGCCCATGCGCTGGCCCTGCTGCAACAGGCGCGCCTCAGCCTAAGCCTCTACAGCCCGGATCTGGAATCCTGGCTGTACAGCCACAGCAGCGTGCAAGAGGCCTGCACCCGCTTCCTGCTGGCCAGCCCGAAGAATCGCCTGCGCATCCTGGTGCGTGACGTCGGCAAGCCGGTCAGGCAGGGCCACCGCCTGCTCAACCTGGCGCGGCGCATCACCAGCAACCTGCATATCCGCAGGATCAATCCGGATCACCCCAGCGACGAAAGCGCCTTCCTGCTCGCCGACAGCTATGGCCTGCTGCTGCGCGAGACGCCCGAGCAATATGCCGGCTACGCCCTCTACAACGACCCCGGCCGCGTGCGCCAGCGCCAGGCGCAGTTCGACCAAGCCTGGGACATCAGCGTTCTCGACCCCGACCTGCGGAGCTTCCTGCTATGACCCTGCGCGCCTGCCTGCTCGCCCTGTCGCTTGGCCTCAGCCTGCCGCTGCAGGCCGCCACCGAGCTGATCCAGCTCAACTACCGCACCGCCGAGGACGTGCTGCCGGTGGTGCAGTCAACACTGGACGGCCAGGGCAAGGTCAGCCCCTACGGCAACCAGTTGGTGATCAACGCCTCGCCGGAGAAGATCCGGGAAGTACGCGATCTGCTGCAGCAGCTGGACACCGCGCCGCGGCGCCTGCTGATCAGCGTCGACACCAGCGAGAGCAGCTTCCAGGACCGCGACGGCTACCGCGTGGACGGCAGCGCCAGCGCGGGCGATGTCGAGGTGATCGCCGGGCGCGGCGAAGTGCGCGGCCGCGACCAGGTGCGCATCATCCGCCGCTCCACCGACAGCCGCAGCGGCGGCACCCAGCAGGTGCAGGCCACCGAGGGCTACCCCGCACTGATCCAGGTCGGCCAGAGCGTGCCGCTGACCACCACCAGCGTCGGCCCCTACGGCCAGGTCTACCAGAACACCCAGTACCGCAACGTCAACCAGGGCTTCTACGTCACCGCCAGCATCACCGGCGACATGGTCCACGTCAGCATCAGCAGCAACAACGACCGGGTGAACCAGTACCGGCAGGGCGTGATCGACACCCAGAGCACCGATACCCGGGTCAGCGGCCGGCTGGGCGAGTGGATTCCCCTGGGCGGCGTCAGCGGCGAGAGCCGCGGCGAGGACTCGGCCTTCCTGCGCCAGCAGTCCACCCGCGGCGCCAACGACATGAGCATGCGCATCCGCGTGGAAGCCCTCGACTGAGGTCCGCCGCGCGACCATGTAGTCGCACGAAGAAAGCACTACAAAATCGTTGACTAATCTCCGCCCAAAGGCGCATCATGGCGCCGCTCCCGCTAGCCAGGGGCTCTGTTGCAGAGCCTCCAGACCGATCCCGTAACACCATTCGGGGCGGTCCGTGTTCTAACAGCCCACAAGGCGTTTCGACGAGGTTGCGACTGGAACGAAAGTTGTCCTGAGGGACGGGGAAGCCTAAGCGTTATCAGCCAGACCGCCTGACCAGAACCTGCATCGCCCAACGGTATCCACGAGCCGGCAAGCCGCAAACCCTGTTCTTTCGGACTGTCTTGTTTCGTCCTCTCCTCCCCCTCCGCTGCGCTCTCGTCCCCGTCAATATCTCGAAGTCCGCCAGGTGTCGCCCGCAACACTGCAAGCTTTGTTTGCACGTTGGTTTTGGGTGGGAAGTCGGTGCTCAACCAAACTCATACTTTGAAGGATTGACCATGTCAGCTTATCAAAACGACATCAAAGCCGTTGCCGCTCTGAAAGAAGCCGCAGGCAGCAGCTGGAGCGCGATCAACCCTGAGTCCGTCGCTCGCATGCGCGCTCAGAACCGCTTCAAGACCGGTCTGGAAATCGCCCAGTACACCGCTGACATCATGCGCAAAGACATGGCCGAGTACGACGCCGACTCGTCCAAGTACACTCAGTCCCTGGGCTGCTGGCACGGCTTCATCGGTCAGCAGAAGCTGATCGCCATCAAGAAGCACCTGAAGACCACCGACAAGCGCTACCTCTACCTGTCCGGCTGGATGGTCGCTGCCCTGCGCTCCGACTTCGGCCCGCTGCCGGACCAGTCGATGCACGAGAAGACCGCCGTCTCCGACCTGATCGAAGAGCTGTACACCTTCCTGCGCCAGGCCGACTCCCGCGAGCTGGATCTGCTGTTCACCGCCCTGGACGCCGCTCGCGAAGCTGGCGACAACGCCAAGGCCGCTGAAATCCAGTCGCAGATCGATAACTTCGAAACCCACATCGTCCCGATCATCGCCGACATCGATGCCGGTTTCGGCAACCCGGAAGCCACCTACCTGCTGGCCAAGCGCATGATCGAAGCAGGCGCCTGCTGCATCCAGATCGAGAACCAGGTTTCCGACGAGAAGCAGTGCGGCCACCAGGACGGTAAAGTGACCGTTCCCCACGCCGACTTCCTGGCCAAGATCGCCGCTGTTCGCTACGCCTTCCTGGAACTGGGCATCGACAACGGCGTGATCGTCGCTCGTACCGACTCCCTGGGCGCCGGCCTGACCAAGCAGATCGCCGTGACCAAAGAGCCGGGCGACCTGGGCGACCAGTACAACGCCTTCCTGGATTGCGAAGAAGTTTCCGCTGCCGACCTGGGCAACGGCGACGTCGTGATCAACCGTGGCGGCAAGCTGCTGCGTCCGAAGCGTCTGCCGTCCAACCTGTTCCAGTTCCGCGCCGGCACCGGCGAAGCTCGCTGCGTCCTGGACTGCATCACCTCGCTGCAGAACGGCGCCGACCTGCTGTGGATCGAGACCGAGAAGCCGCACGTTGGCCAGATCAAAGGCATGGTTGACGAGATCCGCAAAGTGATCCCGAACGCCAAGCTGGTCTACAACAACAGCCCGTCCTTCAACTGGACCCTGAACTTCCGTCAGCAAGTGTTCGACGCTTTCGCTGCCGAAGGCAAAGACGTCTCCGCCTACGACCGCGCCAAGCTGATGAGCGTCGACTACGACGAGACCGAACTGGCCCAGGTTGCCGACGAGAAGATCCGCACCTTCCAGCGCGACGGTTCGGCCCACGCCGGCATCTTCCACCACCTGATCACCCTGCCGACCTACCACACCGCCGCTCTGTCGACCGACAACCTGGCCAAAGGCTACTTCGCCGACCAGGGCATGCTGGCCTACGTGAAAGGCGTTCAGCGTCAGGAACTGCGTCAGGGCATCGCCTGCGTCAAGCACCAGAACATGGCTGGTTCCGACATCGGCGACAACCACAAAGAGTACTTCGCTGGCGAAGCTGCTCTGAAAGCCAGCGGTAAAGACAACACCATGAACCAGTTCCACTAATAGGAACCGGCTCTGCGGCCTGGCCGCAGGTGTTATCAGGGGAAGCCCCGGCAGCGATGCCGGGGCTTCTTCGTTTCCGCCTCTTGCAAGATCGAGCTGCGCTGGCGTAACAAGAGCGCTTCCCGCCCGGAAGCGATCATGCGCAACTTCCTGCTCACCTGCCTGCTCTGCCTCGCCTGCCACGGCGCCGTCGCCAGCGACCTGCGGCAGCTGCTGCCCGGTGCGGCGGATCACATCCTCGATCAACTGCGCGGCGAGCGCCACCGGCACTTTGCCGTGGTGGATTACGCCCGGCACTCCAGCCAGCCCCGATTCCTGCTGTTCGAGCGCAGCACCCTGCGCCTGCTGGACAGCTATCGCGTGTCCCACGGCAGCGGCTCCGACCCCGACCACGATGGCTTCGCCGACACCTTCTCCGATATCGAGGGCAGCCACGCCAGTTCGCTCGGCGTGTTCCGTACTGGCTCCGTCTATGTCAGCGACGAACCCGGCCACGGACTGTCCATGCGTCTGCAGGGCCTGAGCGAAAGCAATGCCAATGCCGAACGACGGGCCATCGTCGTGCATGCCCGCGACTACATGGAGGAAGACTTCGTCCGCCAGCATGGCGTGGCGGGACGCAGCCACGGCTGCTTGGTCCTGGCGAACGCTGACCGCGACGAGGCCATCGCCGCGCTGAGTGGCGGCGCCCTGATATTCGCCATCGACAGCCGAGCCGGTTTGCCCGGCCATATCGGCCAGCGCAAATAGAAAACCGACTTTCAATCAATGCGCTCCATCATCTTTCATGGCGGATAAATGCGACTCACTGTAAACAATTACCGACAAACTCTTTCACAAAGGCGTCATTCACGGATGAAAAGAACCATAAGACCAAAGGAGTAAACTCCCGCGTAGCGCCCGCAGTACGCGGCGCAGAAGGATTTTCGGAGAAAATGGCGGCGTCTCGCCGTTCATTTTTTTATTCGGAAAAATTTACTTACCACGTCAGGCACGCATAAAATTGCCGCCACCAAATTGCAGGGCAGCCCTACCAGGTTGCTCTACCATTACTAGAAAAGCCGCCCCTTTACCCAAGGAGCACCGGCAATGCCTGATGCGGTAACGACCATGTCCCATAACTGGGCCTTCGCTGTATTCCTGCTCGGGGTCTTCGGACTCATCGCCTTCATGCTCGGTCTATCCAGCCTGCTCGGCAGCAAGGCCTGGGGACGCAGCAAGAACGATCCCTTCGAGTCGGGCATGCTGCCGGTCGGCAGTGCACGCCTTCGCCTTTCGGCAAAGTTCTATCTGGTCGCGATGCTCTTCGTGATCTTCGACGTTGAAGCCCTCTTTCTCTTCGCTTGGGCAGTCTCGGTACGCGAAAGCGGCTGGGCCGGTCTGATCGAAGCTACAGTTTTCATAGCAATTCTGTTGGCTGGTCTTGTCTATCTTTGGCGTATCGGCGCGCTCGACTGGGCACCCGAAGGCCGTCGCAATCGGCAGGCGAAGCTAAAACAATGAGGCTTTGGCGATGCAATACAAACTTACTCGGATCGATCCGGATGCTCCGAACGAGCAATATCCGATCGGCGAGCGGGAGACCGTAGCCGATCCACTTCTGGAAGATCAGGTCCACAAGAACATCTTCATGGGCAAGCTCGAAGATGTTCTCAGCGGTGCGGTGAACTGGGGTCGCAAGAACTCCCTGTGGCCGTACAACTTCGGCCTGTCCTGCTGCTACGTGGAAATGACCACGGCCTTCACCGCCCCGCACGACATCGCCCGCTTCGGTGCCGAAGTCATCCGTGCGTCACCGCGCCAGGCCGACTTCATGGTCATCGCCGGCACCTGCTTCATCAAGATGGCGCCCGTCATCCAGCGCCTCTACGAGCAGATGCTGGAGCCCAAGTGGGTGATCTCCATGGGTTCGTGCGCGAATTCCGGCGGCATGTACGACATCTACTCGGTGGTCCAGGGGGTCGACAAGTTCCTCCCCGTGGACGTCTACATCCCCGGCTGCCCGCCCCGCCCCGAGGCATTCCTGCAAGGCCTGATGCTGCTGCAGGAATCCATCGGCCAGGAGCGCCGTCCGCTTTCCTGGGTCGTCGGCGACCAAGGCATCTACCGTGCCGAAATGCCGTCGCAGAAGGAACAGCGCCGCGAGCAGCGTATCGCTGTGACCAACCTGCGCAGCCCAGACGAAGTGTGAGCCGGCCCTTGCGCCCGCTCACTGACGCCGCACACCGCCGATAGCGACCGAGACCATGACTGCAGACAGCATTCTGTCCGTTCCACCCTACAAGGCCGACGACCAGGACGTGGTGGTCGAACTGAACTCCCGTTTCGGTGCCGAGACCTTTACCGTCCAGAGCACCCGCACCGGCATGCCGGTGCTGTGGGTCGCCCGCGATCAGCTGATCAACGTGCTGACTTTCCTGCGCAACCTGCCGCGCCCCTACGTCATGCTGTACGACCTGCATGGCGTCGACGAGCGCCTGCGCACCCAGCGCCGCGGCCTGCCGGGCGCCGACTTCACCGTGTTCTACCACCTGCTGTCGGTCGAGCGTAACAGCGACATCATGATCAAGGTCGCGCTCAAGGAAGGCGATCTCAACGTCCCTACCGTCACCGGCATCTGGCCCAACGCCAACTGGTATGAGCGTGAGGTCTGGGACCTGTACGGCATCACTTTCCAGGGTCACCCGCACCTGACCCGCATCATGATGCCGCCGACCTGGGAAGGTCACCCGCTGCGCAAGGACTACCCGGCGCGCGCCACCGAATTCGATCCGTTCAGCCTGACCCTGGCCAAACAGCAGCTGGAAGAAGAAGCCGCGCGCTTCAGGCCGGAAGACTGGGGCATGAAGCGCCAGGGCGAGCACGAGGACTACATGTTCCTCAACCTCGGCCCGAACCACCCGTCCGCCCACGGTGCGTTCCGCATCATCCTGCAGCTGGACGGCGAAGAGATCATCGACTGCGTCCCGGACATCGGCTACCACCACCGTGGCGCCGAGAAGATGGCCGAGCGCCAGTCCTGGCACAGCTTCATCCCCTACACCGACCGTATCGACTACCTCGGTGGGGTGATGAACAACCTGCCCTACGTGCTCTCGGTCGAGAAGCTGGCCGGGATCAAGGTGCCGGATCGCGTCGACTTCATCCGCGTGATGCTGGCCGAGTTCTTCCGCATCACCAGCCACCTGCTGTTCCTGGGTACCTATATCCAGGACGTCGGCGCCATGACCCCGGTGTTCTTCACCTTCACCGACCGCCAGCGCGCCTACAAGGTGATCGAGGCCATCACCGGCTTCCGCCTGCACCCGGCCTGGTACCGCATCGGCGGCGTCGCCCACGACCTGCCGCGTGGCTGGGACAAGCTGGTCAAGGAATTCGTCGACTGGCTGCCCAAGCGCCTCGACGAGTACACCAAGGCCGCCCTGCAGAACAGCATCCTCAAGGGCCGCACCATCGGCGTCGCCCAGTACAACACCAAGGAAGCGCTGGAATGGGGTGTCACCGGCGCCGGCCTGCGCTCCACCGGCCTGGACTTCGACCTGCGCAAGGCACGCCCGTACTCCGGCTACCAGCACTTCGACTTCGAAGTGCCGCTGGCCCACAACGGCGATGCCTATGACCGCTGCATGGTCCGTGTCGAGGAGATGCGCCAGAGCATCCGCATCATCGACCAGTGCCTGCGCAACATGCCGGAAGGCCCGTACAAGGCGGACCACCCGCTGACCACACCGCCGCCGAAGGAACGCACCCTGCAGCACATCGAGACCCTGATCACCCACTTCCTGCAAGTCTCCTGGGGCCCGGTGATGCCGGCCAACGAGAGCTTCCAGATGATCGAGGCGACCAAGGGCATCAACAGCTACTACCTGACCAGCGACGGCAGCACCATGAGCTACCGCACGCGCATCCGGACGCCCAGCTTCCCGCACCTGCAGCAGATCCCCTCGGTGATCCGCGGCAGCATGATCGCGGACCTGATCGCCTACCTGGGCAGCATCGATTTCGTTATGGCCGACGTGGACCGCTAACCATGAGCCAAGCAGCAGACTCTCAGAACATGATCCAGACCGACCGCTTCGAGCTCAGCCAGGCCGAGCACGACGCCATCGAGCATGAGATGCACCACTACGAGGACCCGCGCGCGGCGTCCATCGAGGCGCTGAAGATCGTGCAGAAGCAGCGTGGCTGGGTGCCGGACGGCGCCATCTATGCCATCGCCGACATCCTCGGCATCCCCGCCAGCGACGTCGAGGGCGTGGCCACCTTCTATAGTCAGATCTTCCGCGTGCCGGTGGGCCGCCACATCATCCGCGTGTGCGACAGCATGACCTGCTTCGTCGGTGGCCACGAGAATGTGCTGGGCAGCATCAAGGACCAGCTCGGCATCGTCCCCGGCCAGACCACCGCCGACGGCCGTTTCACCCTGCTGCCGGTGTGCTGCCTGGGCAACTGCGACAAGGCCCCGGCCGTGATGATCGACGACGACACCTTCGGCGGCGTCAGCGCCGACAACGTCGCCAAGCTGCTGGAGCCCTACGCATGAACGCCAAGACGCTGACTTCCATCGGCCCGGCCAACCGCATCGCCCGCAGCGAAGAGACCCATCCGCTGACCTGGCGCCTGCGTGACGACGCCCAGCCGGTATGGCTCGAGGAATACCAGGCGAAGAACGGCTACGCCGCCGCGCGCAAGGCCCTGGCCGAAATGGCCCAGGCCGACATCGTGCAGACGGTCAAGGACTCCGGCCTCAAGGGCCGCGGCGGTGCGGGCTTCCCCACCGGCGTGAAGTGGGGCCTGATGCCAGCCGACGAATCCATGAACATCCGTTACCTGCTGTGTAACGCGGACGAAATGGAGCCGAACACCTGGAAGGACCGCATGCTCATGGAGCAGCTGCCGCACCTGCTGGTGGAAGGCATGCTGATCTCCGCGCGCGCGCTCAAGGCCTACCGCGGCTACATCTTCCTGCGCGGCGAATACGTCGACGCGGCCGCCAACCTCAATCGCGCCATCGCCGAGGCCAAGGCCGCCGGCCTGCTGGGCAAGAACATCCTCGGCAGCGGCTTCGACTTCGAGCTGTTCGTCCACACCGGCGCCGGTCGCTATATCTGCGGCGAAGAAACCGCGCTGATCAACTCGCTGGAAGGTCGCCGCGCCAACCCGCGCTCCAAGCCGCCCTTCCCCGCCGCCGTCGGCGTATGGGGCAAGCCGACCTGCGTGAACAACGTCGAGACCCTGTGCAACGTGCCGGCGATCGTCGCCAACGGCGTGGACTGGTACAAGACCCTGGCCCGCCCGGGCAGCGAAGACATGGGCACCAAGCTGATGGGCTTCTCCGGCAAGGTGAAGAACCCCGGCCTGTGGGAACTGCCTTTCGGCCTCCCGGCCCGCGAGCTGTTCGAGGACTACGCCGGTGGCATGCGCGACGGCTACACGCTGAAATGCTGGCAGCCCGGCGGCGCCGGTACCGGCTTCCTGCTGCCCGAGCACCTGGACGCGGCGATGTTCGCCGGCGGCATCGCCAAGGTCGGCACCCGCATGGGCACCGGCCTGGCCCTGGCCGTGGACGACTCGATCAACATGGTCTCGCTGCTGCGCAACATGGAAGAGTTCTTCGCCCGCGAGTCGTGCGGCTGGTGCACGCCCTGCCGTGACGGCCTGCCGTGGAGCGTGAAGATCCTCCGCGCCCTGGAACGCAAGCAAGGTACCCGGCAGGACATCGACACCCTGCTCGGCCTGGTCAATTTCCTCGGTCCCGGCAAGACCTTCTGCGCCCATGCACCGGGCGCCGTCGAGCCACTGGGCAGCGCGATCAAGTATTTCCGTCCGGAGTTCGAGGCTGGCGTGGCCAGCACGGCCGCTCCGGCACCGTCGGCGCAGTTTGTGCCGGCCTGACGCATTGGCGTCGTGGCCGCGGCCGCGATGCAACCGTGATTCCATTAGCCAAGCCCGCTTCGGCGGGTAAGAAGAAACCTGAACCATGGCCACTATCCACGTAGACGGCAAAGATTTCGAAGTCGACGGAGCGGACAACCTGCTGCAGGCCTGTCTGTCCCTCGGGCTCGACATCCCCTACTTCTGCTGGCACCCGGCGCTGGGCAGCGTCGGCGCCTGCCGCCAGTGCGCGGTGAAGCAGTACACCGACGAGAACGACACGCGCGGCCGCATCGTCATGTCCTGCATGACACCGGCCACCGACAACACCTGGATCAGCATCGACGACGAAGAATCCAAGGCCTTCCGCGCCAGCGTCGTCGAGTGGCTGATGACCAACCACCCGCACGACTGCCCGGTGTGCGAGGAAGGCGGTCACTGCCACCTGCAGGACATGACGGTGATGACTGGCCACAACCAGCGCCGGTACCGCTTCACCAAGCGCACCCACCAGAACCAGCAGCTCGGCCCGTTCATCTCCCACGAAATGAACCGCTGCATCGCCTGCTACCGCTGCGTGCGCTACTACAAGGACTATGCCGGCGGCACCGACCTTGGCGTCTACGGCGCGCACGACAACGTGTACTTCGGCCGGGTCGAGGACGGCGTGCTGGAGAGCGAGTTCTCCGGCAACCTCACCGAGGTCTGCCCGACCGGCGTGTTCACCGACAAGACCCACTCCGAGCGCTACAACCGCAAGTGGGACATGCAGTTCGCCCCGAGCATCTGCCACGGCTGCTCCAGCGGCTGCAACATCAGCCCCGGCGAGCGCTACGGCGAGATCCGCCGCATCGAGAACCGCTTCAACGGCTCGGTCAACCACTACTTCCTGTGCGACCGTGGCCGTTTCGGCTACGGCTACACCAACCGCGCAGACCGCCCGCGCCAGCCGCTGCTGGGTAGCCAGAAGCTGGGCATCGACGCTGCGCTGGACAAGGCCGCCGAGCTGCTGCAGGGCAAGCGCGTGATCGGCATCGGCTCGCCGCGCGCCAGCCTGGAGGGCAACTACGCCCTGCGCGAACTGGTCGGCGAGGCCAACTTCTACAGCGGCATCGGCGCCCGCGAGCTGGACAATATCCGCCTGATCCGCGACGTGCTGCAGAACGGCCCGCTGCCGGTGCCGTCAATCCGCGAGATCGAGGACCACGACGCCGTGTTCGTCCTCGGCGAAGACCTGACCCAGACCGCCGCGCGCGTCGCCCTGGCCCTGCGCCAGTCGGTCAAGGGCAAGGCCACCGAGATCGCCGCCTCGATGAAAATCCAGGACTGGCACATGGCCGCCGTGCAGAACGTGGCCCAGGACGCGCTGAACCCGCTGTTCATCGCCAGCGTCGACGCCACCCGCCTGGACGACATCGCCGAGGCCTGCGTGCACGCAGCTCCCGCCGACCTGGCCCGTATCGGCTTCGCCGTGGCCCACGCCATCGATCCGAGCGCCCCGGCCGTGAGCGGCCTGGACGACGAGGCCACCGAACTGGTGCAGCTGATCGCCGACGCCCTGCTGGCCGGCAAGCGCCCGCTGATCGTGGCCGGCGCATCCCTCGGCGAGAAGAGCATCATCGAGGCCGCGGCGAACATCGCCCAGGCCCTGAAGAACCGCGAGAAGAACGCCTCCATCAGCCTGGTGGTACCGGAAGCCAACAGCATGGGCCTCGCCCTGTTCGGCGGTGAATCCGTCGACGCCGCCCTGGAAGCCCTGACGTCCGGCCAGGCCGACGCCGTGGTGGTGCTGGAGAACGACCTGTACCGCCGCGCCGACGCCGCCAGGGTCGATGCCGCCCTGGCTGTCGCCAAGGCGGTGATCGTCGCCGACCACCAGCAGACCGCCACCACCGCCAAGGCCCATCTGGTGCTCTCCGCCGCCAGCTTCGCCGAGGGCGATGGCACCCTGGTCAGCCAGGAAGGCCGCGCCCAGCGCTTCTTCCAGGTGTTCGAGCCGAGCTACTACGACAGCACCATCCTCGTGCGCGAGGGCTGGCGCTGGCTGCACGCGCTGCACAGCACCCTGCTGGGCAAGGCCGTGGACTGGACCCAACTGGACCAGGTCACCGACGCCTGCGCCGCCAGCAGCAGCCTGCTGGCCGGCATCAGGGACGCCGCGCCGAGCGCCTCGTTCCGTATCAAGGGCCTCAAGCTGGCGCGCGAACCGCACCGCTACAGCGGCCGTACCGCCATGCGCGCCAATATCAGCGTGCACGAACCGCGCCAGCCGCAGGACCAGGACACCGCCTTCGCCTTCTCCATGGAAGGCTACGCCGGCAGCAAGGAAGACCGTCAGCAGATTCCGTTCGCCTGGTCGCCGGGCTGGAACTCGCCGCAGGCCTGGAACAAGTTCCAGGACGAGGTCGGCGGTCATCTGCGTGCCGGTGACCCGGGCGTGCGCCTGATCGAGTCCCAGGGCAAGACCCTGGCCTGGTTCGCCGTGCCGGGCGCCTTCGCCCCGGCCCAGGGTACCTGGCAGGTCGTTCCGCTGTACCACCTGTTCGGCAGCGAGGAGAACTCCTCCCGCGCCGCACCGGTACAGGAGCGCATCCAGCCCGCCTACGTCGCCCTGGCCAAGGCCGAGGCCGACCGCCTGGGCGTCAACGACGGCGCGCTGATCAGCCTGACCGTCGCCGGCCAGGCCCTGCGCCTGCCGGTGAAGGTCAGCGAAGACCTGGCCCTGGGCCTGGTCGGCCTGCCGGCCGGCTTCGCCGGCATTCCGGCGGCCATCGCAGGTACCACTGCCACCGGGCTGCAGGAGGCCGCGCAATGAGCTGGCTGACTCCTGATCTGATCGACGTGATCGTCGCCGTCCTCAAGGCCATCGTCATCCTGCTGGTGGTGGTGATCTGCGGCGCGCTGCTGAGCTTCGTCGAGCGCCGTCTGCTGGGCTGGTGGCAGGACCGCTACGGTCCGAACCGCGTGGGCCCGTTCGGCATGTTCCAGATCGCCGCGGACATGCTGAAGATGTTCTTCAAGGAGGACTGGACGCCACCGTTCGCCGACAAGTTCATCTTCATGCTGGCGCCGATGATCGCCTTCGCCGCCATGCTGATGGCCTTCGCCATCATCCCGGTCACTCCGGAGTGGGGCGTCGCGGACCTGAACATCGGCATCCTGTTCTTCTTCGCCATGGCCGGTCTGTCGGTATACGCCGTGCTGTTCGCCGGCTGGGCGAGCAACAACAAGTTCGCCCTGCTCGGCGCCCTGCGCGCTTCGGCCCAGACCGTCTCCTACGAGGTGTTCCTGGCCCTGGCGCTGATGGGCATCGTGGCTCAGGTCGGCTCGTTCAACATGCGTGACATCGTCGACTACCAGGCCGAGAACCTGTGGTTCATCATTCCGCAGTTCTTCGGCTTCTGTACCTTCTTCATCGCCGGCGTCGCCGTGACCCACCGTCACCCGTTCGACCAGCCGGAAGCGGAGCAGGAGCTGGCCGACGGTTACCACATCGAATATGCCGGCATGAAATGGGGCATGTTCTTCGTCGGCGAGTACATCGGCATCGTGACCATCTCGGCGCTGCTGGTGACCCTGTTCTTCGGCGGCTGGCACGGCCCGTTCGGCCTCCTGCCGCAGATCCCGTTCATCTGGTTCGCGGCCAAGACCTGCTTCTTCATCATGATCTTCATCCTGCTGCGCGCATCGATCCCGCGCCCTCGGTATGACCAGGTCATGGCGTTCAGCTGGAAGTTCTGCCTGCCGCTGACTCTGATCAACCTGCTGGTGACCGGCGCGCTCGTGCTGGCCTCGGCCCAGTAAGGAGAAACACGCAATGCTCAAGTACATATGGGACGTGGTGGTTGGCACCGGTACCCAACTGCGCAGCTTGGTCATGGTCTTCAGCCATGGCTTCCGCAAGCGCGACACCCTGCAGTACCCGGAAGAGCCGGTGTACCTGCCGCCGCGTTACCGCGGCCGCATCGTCCTGACCCGCGACCCCGACGGCGAGGAACGCTGCGTGGCATGCAACCTGTGCGCCGTGGCCTGCCCGGTCGGCTGCATCTCGTTGCAGAAGGCCGAGACCGAGGACGGTCGCTGGTACCCGGACTTCTTCCGCATCAACTTCTCGCGCTGCATCTTCTGCGGCCTGTGCGAGGAAGCCTGCCCGACCACCGCGATCCAGCTGACCCCGGACTTCGAGATGGGCGAGTACAAGCGCCAGGACCTGGTCTACGAGAAGGAAGACCTGCTGATCAGCGGCCCGGGCAAGAACCCGGACTACAACTTCTACCGCGTCGCCGGCATGGCCATCGCCGGCAAGCCGAAAGGCGCCGCGCAGAACGAGGCCGAACCGATCAACGTCAAAGGCCTGCTGCCCTAAGGAGCTTCGAGTGGAATTCGCCTTCTACCTCGCCGCGGGCGTCGCCGTGGCATCCACCGTGCGGGTCATCACCGGGAGCAACCCGGTGCACGCCCTGCTCTACCTGATCGTCTCGCTGCTGGCCGTAGCCATGACCTTATTCGCCCTCGGCGCGCCATTCGCCGGCGCCCTGGAGATCATCGTCTACGCCGGCGCCATCATGGTCCTGTTCGTCTTCGTGGTGATGATGCTCAACCTCGGCCCGGCCGCCGCCGAGCAGGAGAAGAAGTGGCTGACGCCCGGCATCTGGACCGGTCCGGCCATCCTCTCCGCCCTGCTCCTGGCGCAGTTGCTGTACGCCCTGTTCGCCAGCCCGAGCGGTGCCGCCATCGGCCTCGAAACCGTGGACGCCAAGGCCGTCGGCGTCAGCCTGTTCGGCCCGTACCTGCTGGTGGTCGAACTGGCCTCCATGCTGCTGCTCGCCGCCCTGGTCGCCGCGTACCACCTGGGTCGCCACGAAGCCAAGGAGCCGACCGCATGAATGCCATTCCCCTGGAACACGGCCTGGCCCTCGCCGCCGTGCTGTTCAGCCTGGGCCTGATCGGCCTGATGGTGCGCCGCAACATCCTCTTCGTGCTGATGAGCCTGGAAGTGATGATGAACGCCACCGCCCTCGCCTTCGTCGTCGCCGGCAGCCGCTGGGTGCAGCCCGACGGCCAGGTGATGTTCATTCTGGTGATCACCCTGGCAGCCGCCGAGGCCAGCATCGGCCTGGCGATCCTGCTGCAGCTGTATCGCCGCTTCAACACCCTCGATGTCGACGCTGCCAGCGAGATGCGCGGATGAACCTTCTATTCCTCACCCTCCTCTTCCCGCTGGCCGGCTGGTTCCTGCTGGCCTTCTCCCGCGGACGTATCTCGGAAAACACCGCTGCCGTGATCGGCGTCGGCTCGGTCGGCCTGGCCGCGCTGAGCGCCGCCTGGGCGATCTTCCAGTTCCTCGGCCATCCGCCGGCGGGTGGCGTGTACACCCAGGAGCTGTGGCAGTGGATGAATGTGGCCGGCCTGGCGCCGAGCTTCACCCTGCATCTGGACGGCCTGTCCGCCACCATGCTCGGCGTGGTCACCGGCGTCGGCTTCCTGATCCACCTGTTCGCCAGCTGGTACATGCGCGGCGAAGAGGGCTACTCGCGCTTCTTCGCCTACACCAACCTGTTCATCTTCAGCATGTTGCTGCTGGTGCTCGGCGACAACCTGCTGGTGCTGTTCTTCGGCTGGGAAGGCGTGGGCCTGTGCTCCTACCTGCTGATCGGCTTCTACTACAAGCACGTGCCCAACGGTAACGCGGCGCTGAAGGCCTTCATCGTCACCCGCATCGGCGACGTGTTCCTGATGATCGGCCTGTTCATCCTGTTCCTCAACCTCGGCACCCTGAACATCCAGGAGCTGATGGTACTGGCGCCGCAGAAGTACGCCGCCGGTGACAACTGGCTGTGGATCGCCACCCTGATGCTGCTCGGCGGCGCGGTCGGCAAGTCCGCCCAGCTGCCGCTGCAGACTTGGCTGGCCGACGCGATGGCCGGCCCGACCCCGGTGTCCGCGCTGATCCACGCCGCCACCATGGTGACCGCGGGCGTATACCTAATCGCTCGCACCAACGGCCTGTTCCTGCTGACCCCGGAGATTCTCGAGCTGGTCGGCATCGTCGGCGCCGTGACCCTGGTGCTGGCGGGCTTCGCCGCCCTGGTGCAGACCGACATCAAGCGCATCCTCGCCTACTCGACCATGAGCCAGATCGGCTACATGTTCCTCGCCCTCGGCGTGCAGGCCTGGGACACGGCGATCTTCCACCTGATGACCCACGCCTTCTTCAAGGCCCTGCTGTTCCTCGCCTCCGGTGCGGTGATCCACGCCTGCCACCACGAGCAGAACATCTTCAGGATGGGCGGCCTGTGGAAGAAGCTTCCGCTGGCCTACGCCAGCTTCATCGTCGGCGGCGCCGCGCTGGCCGCGCTGCCGCTGGTCACCGCCGGCTTCTACTCCAAGGACGAGATCCTCTGGGAAGCCTTCGCCAGCGGCCACAGCGGGCTGCTGTACGCGGGCCTGGCCGGTGCCTTCCTGACCTCGATCTACACCTTCCGCCTGATCTTCATCGCCTTCCACGGCGAGCAGAAGACCGAGGCCCATGCCGGCCACGGCCTGGCCCACAACCTGCCGCTGGCCACGCTGATCGTGCTGTCGACCTTCATCGGCGCGCTGATCACCCCGCCGCTGGCCGGCGTGCTGCCGCAGAGCATCGGCCACGCCGGTGGCGAGGCCAAGCACAGCCTGGAGATCGCCTCGGGCGCCATCGCCCTGGCCGGCATCCTCCTGGCCGCCCTGCTGTTCCTCGGCAAGCGCCGCTTCGTCGGCAGCGTGGCCGCCAGCGCGCCGGGCCGCTTCCTGTCGGCCTGGTGGTTCGCCGCCTGGGGCTTTGACTGGCTCTACGACAAGCTGTTCGTGCAGCCCTACCTGCTGATCTGCCGCCTGCTCGGTCGTGACCCGATCGACCAGGGCATCGGCCTGGTGCCGCGCCTGGTGCGTGGCGGCAACGGCCTGCTGGCCCGCGCCCAGACCGGCCAGGTGCGCTGGTACGCCACCTCCATCGCCGGGGGCGCGGTGCTCGTGCTCGCCGCCCTCCTGTTTCTGAATTAAGGAAAATAGCCCGTCATGATCCTGCCCTGGCTAATCCTGATCCCCTTCATCGGCGGCCTGCTGTGCTGGCAGTGCGAGCGCTTCGGCAACACCCTGCCGCGCTGGATCGCCCTGCTGACCATGGGCCTGCTGTTCGGCCTCGGCCTGTGGCTGTGGGCCAGCGCCGACTTCAGCCTGGCCCCGGCGCCCGGCGCCGATCCGGTCTGGGCCGCCGAGTTCAAGGTCCAGTGGATCGAGCGTCTCGGCATCAGCATCCACCTCGGCCTCGACGGCCTGTCGGTGCTGATGATCTGCCTCACCGGCCTGCTCGGCGTGCTGTCCGTGCTGTGCTCGTGGAACGAGATCCAGAACCGCGTCGGCTTCTTCCACCTCAACCTGATGTGGATTCTCGGCGGCGTGGTCGGCGTGTTCCTCGCCATCGACCTGTTCCTGTTCTTCTTCTTCTGGGAAATGATGCTGGTGCCGATGTACTTCCTCATCGCGCTCTGGGGTCATAGCGGCAGCAAGGGTCACTCGCGTATCAACGCGGCCACCAAGTTCTTCATCTTCACCCAGGCCAGCGGCCTGATCATGCTGGTGGCGATCCTCGCCCTGGTGCTGGTCAACTACAGCGCCACCGGCGTGCTGACCTTCAACTACGCGGACCTGCTGAAGACCGACCTGCCGGCTGGTACCGAGTACCTGCTGATGCTCGGCTTCTTCGCCGCCTTCGCGGTGAAGTTCCCGGTGGTGCCGGTGCACTCCTGGCTGCCGGACGCCCACGCCCAGGCGCCGACCGCCGGCTCCGTGGACCTCGCCGGCATCCTGCTGAAGACCGCCGCCTACGGCCTGATGCGCTTCGCCCTGCCGCTGTTCCCCAACGCCTCGGCCGAGTTCGCGCCGATCGCCATGTGGCTCGGCGTGTTCGCCATCGCCTACGGCGCCTTCCTGTCGTTCGCTCAGACCGACATCAAGCGCCTGGTGGCCTACTCCAGCGTCTCGCACATGGGCTTCGTGCTGATCGCCATTTACTCCGGCAGCCACATCGCCCTGCAGGGCGCGGTGGTGCAGATGATGGCTCACGGCCTGTCGGCCGCCGCCCTGTTCATCCTCTGCGGCCAGCTCTACGAGCGCCTGCACACCCGCGACATGCGCGAGATGGGCGGCATCTGGGCGCGCCTGCCGTGGCTGCCGGCGGTGAGCCTGTTCTTCGCCGCCGCCGCCCTGGGCCTGCCGGGCACCGGCAACTTCGTCGGCGAATTCCTGATCCTGATCGGCAGCTTCCCGGCCGCCCCGTGGGTCGTGGTCCTGGCCGCCTGCGGCCTGGTGCTGGGCTCGGTCTACTCGCTGGCGATGATCCACCGCGCCTACTTCGGCCCCGCCAAGTCCGATGCGCCGCTGGAAGCGCTCAAGTCCCGCGAGCTGTACATGGTGCTGGGCCTGGCCGCGCTGCTGATCCTGCTCGGCGTCTATCCGCAACCGGTGCTCGACACCTCCGCCGCCAGCATGCACGGCGTGCAGCAGTGGTTCAGCGGCGCCCTCACTCAACTCGCCTCGGCCCGGTAATCAAGCGCTATGGAACTGACGACTCAACACTTCATCGCGCTGCTGCCGCTGCTGGTCACCTGCACCACCATCGTCGTGGTGATGCTGGCCATCGCCTGGAAGCGCAACCATGCCATGGCCTTCATCCTCTCGGTGGTGGGCCTCAACCTCGCCCTGCTGTCCATCATCCCGGCACTCGGCGTGACGCCCATCGAGGTCACCCCGCTGATGCGGGTGGACAAGTTCGCCTGCTACTACATGGCGCTGGTGCTGGCCGCGACGCTGGCCTGCACCACCCTGACCCACGCCTACCTGGGCGGCGAATCGGGCAAGCAGGGCTATCCGGGCAACCGTGAAGAGCTGTACCTGCTGATGCTGCTGTCCGCCGCCGGCGGCCTGGTGCTGGTCAGCGCGCAGCACCTGGCCGGCCTGTTCATCGGCCTGGAACTGCTGTCGGTGCCGACCTACGGCATGATCGCCTACGCCTTCTTCAACAAGCGTTCGCTGGAAGCCGGCATCAAGTACATGGTGCTGTCCGCCGCCGGCAGCGCCTTCCTGCTGTTCGGCATGGCCCTGCTCTACGCCGAGTCCGGCAGCCTGAGCTTCGCCGGCATCGGCACCCAGCTGGCGGCCAACGGCCTGCCCAGTCTGATCGCCCAGATCGGCATCGGCATGATGCTGATCGGCCTGGCCTTCAAACTGTCCCTGGTGCCCTTCCACCTGTGGACCCCGGACGTCTACGAAGGCGCGCCGGCGCCGGTCGCCGCCTTCCTGGCCACCGCCAGCAAGGTCGCGGTGTTCGCCGTGCTGCTGCGCCTGTACCAGATATCCCCGGTCACCAGCGGCGGCTGGCTGAACGACCTGCTGAGCGTACTGGCCATCGCCTCGATCCTGTTCGGCAACCTGCTGGCGCTGCTGCAGAGCAACCTCAAGCGCCTGCTCGGCTACTCGTCCATCGCCCACTTCGGCTACCTGCTGATCGCCCTGATCGCCAGCAAGGGCCTGGCAGTGGAAGCCATCGGCGTGTACCTGGCCACCTACCTGCTGACCAGCCTGGGCGCGTTCGGCGTGATCACCCTGATGTCCACGCCCTACAGCGGCCGCGACGCCGACGCCCTGTACGAATACCGCGGCCTGTTCTGGCGCCGTCCGTACCTGACCGCCGTGCTCACCGTGATGATGCTGTCGCTGGCCGGCATCCCGCTGACCGCCGGCTTCATCGGCAAGTTCTACGTGGTCGCCGCCGGTGTCGAGTCGCAGCAGTGGCTGCTGCTGGGCAGCTTGATCCTGGGCAGCGCCATCGGCGTGTTCTACTACCTGCGGGTCATGGTTACCCTGTTCCTGGCCGAGCCCAACCTCAAGCGTCACGACGCGCCGTTCAACTGGGGCCAGCGCACCGGCGGCGTCATGCTGCTGTTCGTCGCGCTGCTGGTGTTCGTCCTCGGCGTCTACCCGCAGCCGCTGCTGGAGCTGGTGCAGCACGCCGGCCTGGTGGCCGTGGTGCCCTGAGCCAGCGCCCATGAAAGACCCGGCCACGGCCGTCATGCCGTTCACATGAAGACGCTCACTCCCCTCTCCCCTCAGGGGAGAGCGTCAGGCAGAGGAGAAACCGGCAGTTTCGCGGGGTTTTCGGCCTTCTCCCCAGCCCCTGAGGAGCGAGCCCGGCAAGCACGCACGGCCTCCAGTGAAAGCCATGTCTGAGCCGGCGGTTGTTGGCGGGCACAAACCCTGTGGGAGCGGACTTGTCCGCGAACAGGGCCGACACCGAAGCTTCGCGGCCAAGGCCGCTCCCACGGAAGCACGCGGCACTCACCTCGGGACATGGCTGGAACAGCATCACGGCCGCGGTCGGCTTTTCCAGCTCCGCCGCGCCAACAGTCCCTAGGGCAACCGGGGCGCCTCGCTACCGTTGCGGTGCAGGTCCCAGCTGGCAACGAACAGCGCGGCGATCAGCGGGCCGATGACGAAGCCGTTGAGGCCGAACAGGGTCAGCCCGCCCAGGGTGGAGATCAGTACCAGATAGTCCGGCATGCGCGTGTCCTTGCCGACCAGTATCGGTCGCAGCACGTTGTCCACCAGGCCGATCACCAGCACACCGAAGGCGATCAGCACGATGCCCTGCCACACCGCCCCGGTGGCGATCAGGTACAGCGCCACCGGCCCCCATACCAGCCCGCAGCCCACCGCCGGCAGCAGCGACAGGAAAGCCATCAGCACGCCCCACAGCAGCGGGCTGGAGATGCCCAATACCCAGAAGATCAGCCCGCCCAGCGCGCCCTGCACCGCCGCGACCACCAGGTTGCCCTTCACCGTGGCCCGTACCACCCGGGTGAACTTGATCTGCAGCCGGCGCTTGAGCGACTCCTCCAGCGGCACCGCCGTGCGCACGGTGCGCACCAGTTCCGGCCCGTCGCGCAGGAAGAAGTACAGCAGGTAGAGCATGACGAAGAAGCCGACCAGGAACTGGAAGGTGTTCTGGCCGATGTCGAAGGCCTTGGTCGCCAGGAACTCGCTGCCCTGCATGGCGCCCTTGGCGACGCGGTCGCGCAGCGCGTCGAAGTCGCCCAGGCCGAAGCGGTCCAGCTGGTTCTGCAGCACGCCGGGCAACAGGTTCTTGAAGCGCTCCACGTAGGCACCGATGTCCAGGTCGCCCTTCTCGATGCGCTGGTAGATGGCGCTGCCCTCGTTGACCAGGGCCAGGCTGATCAGGGTCATCGGCAGGATCGCCACCAGCAGGCAGACCGCCAGCGTCACCATCGCCGACAGGTTGCCGCGCCCGCCGAAGCGCAGCGCCAGGCGCCGCTGCAGCGGCGCGAACAGCACCGCCAGGACCACCGCCCAGAACAGCGCGCCCCAGAACGGCAGCAGTATCCAGCCGAAGGCGATGGTCACCACGATCAGCAGGGCGACGAAGGACTTCTGTTCGATGAGCGGTGTTTGCATGGACGGGAACCGGTGGCGGTAGGGATGCTGTTTAGTCCCTCCGCCGTCCCGTTAAGTGCGAGCTTTTCTGATGGCTATGTCCCGTTAGTTGTTGCACGCCTGTGGGAGCGGATTTATCCGCGAATTTCGCGGCCAATCGGAATGCCGCCCAACCACTCCCACAAGAGCAGGATTGCGTCACCAACACATAACGGGGACATAGCCTTTCTGATGGCCAGGGGCGCCATGGCGGCGCCCGGCGTCAGATGCGGAACTGGCGCACCAGCCCGCCCAGGCGCTCGCCCAGGTCGGACAGGCTGCGCGCGGTGGCCGCGCCATGGCGGGTCTCGTCGGCCACGCTGTCCACCGCCACGGCGATCTGGTGCACGCTGCGGTTGATCTCCTCGGCTACCGCGGTCTGCTCCTCCGCGGCGCTGGCGATCTGCGCGTTCATCGCGTTGATGGTGCCGATCAGCCCGGCGATGGCGTCGAGCGAGGCGCCGGCCTGGTTGGCCTGGGTGCTGGTGTCCTCGCCGGCGTCGCTGGAGCGGCGCATGGCGGTGACCGACGCCTGGGTGCCCTGCTGCAGGCGGTCGATCATGCCCTGGATTTCCTGGGTACTCTGCTGGGTGCGGCTGGCCAGCGCGCGCACCTCGTCGGCCACCACGGCGAAGCCGCGCCCGGCCTCGCCAGCGCGGGCCGCCTCGATGGCCGCGTTGAGCGCCAGCAGGTTGGTCTGCTCGGCGATGGAGCGGATCACGTCGAGCACGCTGACAATGGACTGCACGTCCTGCTGCAGGCTGTCCAGCGACTGGCCGCTGTCACGGATGTCGCCGACCAGGGCATGGATGCGGCTGATGCTGCCGTCCACCACCTGCTTGGCGGCCTGGCCCTCGCGGTCGGTCTGCTGGGCGGCTTCGGCAGCGCCCTGGGCGCTCTTGGCCACCTCGTGGGCGGCGGCGGACATCTCGTTGATCGCCGTAGCCACCTGGTCGGTCTCGTGGCGCTGGCGCTCCATGGCCTGCTCGGAGCGCTGGGCCTGGGCGGCCACCTCGCCCACCAGGCCGGTGAGCTGGGTGGTCATGTCCGCGATCTGGCGCACCAGGCCGTGAATCTTCTCGACGAAACGGTTGAACGAGCCGGCCAGCTGGCCCAGTTCGTCGTCGCAGGCCACCGGCAGGCGGCGGGTCAGGTCGCCCTCGCCGGCCGCGATGTCGTCCAGATTGGCCTTGATCTGCTGCAGCGGGCGCACGAAGGCGTTGCTCAGGGCCAGGCCGCTGATGCCGAGCACCAGCAGCATCAGCGCGGCGATCACCAGGATGCTGGTGATGATGGTGCCGACGCGCTCCTCGACCGCCTCGCGGACCTCGGCCACCTGGGCCTCGACACCATCGAGATTGACCGCGGTGCCCAGCGCCAGGTCCCACTTGGGCAGGTAGTAGCTGTAGGCCAGCTTGGGCACCAGCACGCTCTCGTTGGTGGGCAGCGGCGAGCTGTACTGCACGTAGTGGGAAGCGTCCTTGGCGACGCGCACCAGCTCGTCGTTGACGGCCACGCCGTTGGGGTCCTTGCGGCCGGTGAAGCTCTTGCCCACGTCCGCTGGGTTGTCGCCGCGGAACAGGCGCACCACCTGCGAATCGTAGCCGAAGAAGTAGCCGTCCTTGCCGTACTTGATCTTGGAGAGGATGGCGATGGCCTGCTCGCGGCTGGCCGTATCGCCCTGGCTGGCGCCGTCGTACAGGGTCTGTACCGAGCCGAGGGCGATCTGCATGTAGTGCTGCAGCTCCTGGCGGCTCTCCTCGATCAGGCGCGTGCGGGTCTCCGCCACCTCGTCGGCCGCCAGGTCGGCCAGGACCTTCGCCACGGTGCCGCTCAGCACCAGGGCGAAGAGGATCACCGGCAGCAGGGCCAGCAGCAGCACTTTGGTTTTCAGGGTCAGACGCATGGTCCCATTCCTTCTGGTTATCCGCCTGAGTCGGAGCGGTGTTGTTGGTGTATCGGCATCCCGGCGCGGAGCTGAAGCGCCGGCTACAGGAGCAGCGCCGCGGCCCAGCCGAACGCCAGCAGCGGCAGGTTGTAATGCAGGAAGGTCGGCACCACGGTGTCCCAGATGTGGTCGTGCTGGCCGTCGGCGTTGAGGCCGGCGGTCGGCCCCAGGGTCGAGTCGGACACCGGCGAGCCGGCGTCGCCCAGGGCGCCGGCGGTACCGACGATGCAGACGATGGCCAGCGGGCTGAAGCCGAGCTGCAGGCACAGCGGCACGAAGATCGCCGCGACGATGGGCACGCTGGAGAAGGACGAACCGATGCCGGTGGTCACCAGCAGACCGATCAGCAGCATCATCAGCGCGCCAAGAGCCTGGCTGTGGCCGATCCAGCCGGCGGCGGAGCCGACCAGGCTGTCGATCTCGCCGGTGGCGCGCATCACCTCGGCGAAGCCGTCGGCGGCGATCATGATGAAGCCCATCATCGCCATCATCTTCATGCCCTCGGTGAACAGGTCGTCCGCCTCGCGCCAGCGCACCACGCCGGACAGGGAGAAGATCACGAAGCCGACCAGCGCGCCGACGATCATCGAATCCAGCCACAGCTGCACGGCGAACGCGGCCGCCACCGCCACGCCAGCCACCAGCAGGCTGTAGGGGTTGTACTGCACGGCGACGTTCTCCACCTGCTCGATGCGGGCGAGGTCGTAGTCGCGCTTGCCCCGGTAGCTGAGGAACACCGCCACCAGCAGCCCGCAGAGCATGCCCAGGGCCGGCAGCAGCATGGCCAGGGTGACGCTGACGCCGGTGGTGTCCACCCCGCCCTTGCGCACGCTGGCGAGCAGGATCTCGTTCAGGTAGATGTTGCCGAAGCCCACCGGCAGGAAGATGTAGGGGGTGATCAGGCCGAAGGTGATCACGCAGGCCACCAGGCGGCGGTCCATGCGCAGGCGCGCCATCACGTACAGCAGCGGCGGCACCAGCAGCGGAATGAAGGCGATGTGGATCGGCAGGATGTTCTGCGACGACACCGACACCGCCAGCAGCAGGCCTATCAGCAGCCAGCCCACCAGGTCGCCGCCGCGTGCCTGCTGGCGGCCGACCAGGGCCAGGGCCTTGTCCGCCAGGGCGTGAGCCAGGCCGGACCTGGAAATGGCCACGGCGAAGGCGCCGAGCAGCGCATAGGACAGCGCCACGTTGGCGCCGCCGCCCAGCCCCTTGTTGAAGGCCGCGAGGCTGGCCTGCAGGTCGAGCCCGCCGATCATGCCGCCGGCCAGGGCACCGGCGATCAGCGCGATCACCACGTGCACCCGGCACAGACTGAGGGCCAGCATGATGCCGACGGCGGCCACCACTGCGTTCATAGACAGACTCCGAAACCGCGGACAAGGCAGACCGTCCGCAAAAAAGCGCAGAACTCTGCCCGAACGATCAGGTTCTGTCAAAACGCGATGCGTGCAATATCCTGATCAGTGCGTGCATAATTCCGCCTCGCCTTTCCCCGTGATCCAGGATCAAGCGGCTCCGGGTCGGCAGCGGACGCTCAAGACCGCGGCTCCGCTACCGATAACCCGAACAGCCGTCCGCACACTCAATGACCTGCTCATGCTGTCGCGCCTGTCCATCCAGTTGAAAATCACTCTGCTCTCGGGCCTCTCCCTGCTCGCCATCGTGACCCTGCTGGTGGGCGCTTCGCTCTTCCAGTCCACTCGCAGCGCCACCCTGGTCAGGGACTCCAGCTCCGAGATGCTCGAAGAAGCCGCCCGCCTGCGCATGGCCTCGCGCGGCGAACTCCAGGGCCTGCGCATCCAGCGCTACTTTATGGATGCCTACCAGTACGGCAAGGGCTTCTCGCGCCAGGTGCTGTTCCTCAAGGACCAGGCCGAGAAACGCTTCCTCGACGCCTTCGACCTGCGCGAGGACCTGGTCCGCCAGGTGCGCTCCGCGCTGGAGGCCAACCCCGGCCTGCTCGGCCTCTACGTGGTGTTCGAGGCCAACGCGCTGGACGGCAAGGACGAGCTGTTCGCCGGCCAGGGCGAGCTGGGCAGCAACGACAAGGGGCGCTTCTCCCTGTACTGGGCGCAGACCGTGCCCGGCACCCTGGAAGCCGAGGCGATGGACGAGACGCAGCTCGAAGACACCAGCACCGGCCCCAGCGGCGCGCCCTACAACGCCTGGTACACCTGCCCCCGCGACACCCGCCGCACCTGCGTGCTCGACCCCTACTTCGACGACGTCAACGGCAAGCAGATCCTGATGACCAGCATCGCCTTCCCCCTGGAGCAGGACGGCAAGGTGATCGGCGTGATGGGCGTCGACATCAGCCTGGAGAGCCTGCAGCAGATCAGCCTGAAGGCCAGCGGCGAACTGTACGACGGCCAGGCCCACGTCAGCATCATCAGCCCCGCCGGCCTGCTGGCCGGCCACAGCCGCGACCCCGCCCAGCTCGGCAAGCCGCTGACCAGCGCCTTCCCCAGGCAAGGCGCGCAGATCAGCCAGCTGCTCGCCGGCGGGCAGTCCCAATTCCTCGAGCTGGATGACAAGCTGCGGGTGATCGAGCCGCTGCTGCCGATCCCCGAGGCCAAGTCCTGGGGCGTGCTGCTGGAAGTGCCGAAAGCCGTCCTGCTGGGCCCGGCCCTGGCGCTGGAGCAGCAACTGGACGAGAGCCGCACCCGCGACACCACCTTCACGGTGATCCTGGCCCTGGTCGCCATCCTCCTCGGCATCGCCCTGATGTGGCTGACCGCCCGTGGCGTGACCCGCCCGATCCTCGACGTGGCGAGCATGCTCAAGAACATCGCCAGCGGCGAAGGCGACCTGACCCGTCGCCTGGAATACGCGCGGCGGGACGAACTGGGCGAGCTGGCCGGCTGGTTCAACCGCTTCCTCGACAAGCTGCAGCCGATCATCGCCGACGTGAAACGCTCGGTGCAGGACGCCCGCAGCACCGCCGACCAATCCGCCGCCATCGCCAGCCAGACCAGCGCCGGCATGCAGCAGCAGTTCCGCGAAATCGACCAGGTGGCCACCGCCTCCCAGGAAATGAGCGCCACCGCCCACGACGTGGCCAACAACGCCGCCCAGGCCGCCGAGGCCGCGCGCGGCGCGGACGCGGCCACCCGCGAGGGGCTGGCGGTGATCGACCGCACCACCCTTTCCATCGAGCAACTGGCCGGCGAACTCAACTCGGCCATGGCGGAGGTCGAATCCCTGGCCAGCAGCAGCGAGCAGATCGGCTCGGTGCTGGAGGTGATCCGCGCCATCGCCGAGCAGACCAACCTACTGGCCCTCAACGCGGCCATCGAGGCGGCCCGTGCCGGCGAGGCCGGGCGCGGCTTCGCCGTGGTAGCCGACGAGGTGCGCAACCTGGCCAAGCGCACCCAGGACTCGGTGGAGGAAATCCGCCAGGTGATCGAGAACCTGCAGAGTGGCACCCGCGACGTGGTCGGCTCCATGCACAGCAGCCACAAGCAGGCCCAGGGCAGCGTCGAGCAGGTCGAGCAGGCGGTCGCCGCGTTGCGCCGGATCGGCGAGTCGGTCGGCGTGATCAACGACATGAACCTGCAGATCGCCAGCGCCGCCGAAGAACAGAGCGCGGTGGCCGAGGAGGTCAACCGCAACGTGGCGAACATCCGCGACGTCACCGAGACGCTCTCCGACCAGGCCGACGAATCGGCCCGGGTCAGCCAGTCGCTCAACAGCCTGGCCAACCACCAGCAGGGGCTGATGGACCAGTTCCGCGTCTGAGCCCTGGCGCCGCGCCCGCACGGGCGCTGGCGCCATCGGTCCACTGCCCTGTCGCTTCACCCCCTTGCCCCACCGCAGAGCGGCCGCTAGCCTGCGCGCAGTCATTCGCAGGAGAACCCCAAGATGCTCGATATCGCCCTGATCGCCGGCTCCAGCCGCACCGGTAGCCAATCCGCCAAGGTCGCCCGCTATCTGCGCCAGCGCCTGATCGACCTGGGCCTGACCAGCCCCGAACGGAGCGGCCTGATCGACTTGGGCGAGCGCTCTCTGCCGCTGTGGCCGGCGGACGACAAGGGTCCCTGGGCCGACTACCAGCAGCAGTTGGCCGCCGCCGACGCACTGGTGGTGATCGCCCCGGAATGGAACGGTATGGCCTGCCCGGCGGTGAAGAACTTCTTCCTCTATACGAGCAAGGCCGAACTGGCGCACAAGCCGGCGCTGCTGGTCGGCGTGTCCTCCGGCGTCGGCGGTGCCTACCCGATCAGCGAGCTGCGCGCCTCCGGCTACAAGAACTGCCGCATCGCCTACCTGCCGGAACACCTGATCGTGCGCCATGTGGAAGCGGTGCTGAACGAGGGCGAGGCCGCCAGCGAGGGCGACCTGCGCATCCGCCGCCGCGCCGACTATGCCCTGGACATCCTCGGCAAGTACGCCGCGGCGCTGAAGCCGGTGCGCGCGGCCATCGACCTGACCGACCCGGCCTTCACCAACGGCATGTAAGCGCCGCGCTCCCCGGCGCACCTGGGACGTAGGGTGCGCCGCGCGCACCTGACACGCCTTCGGATTACCTTGCCTTGGCCCGAGGCTTGTTCCCGGGCAGCCGCACCTCCACCCGCAGCCCGCCCAGCGGGCTGTCGTCCAGGCGCAGGCTGCCGCCCCAGGCATCGACGATGTCACGCACGATGCCGAGCCCCAGGCCGTGGCCGGCCACCTGTTCGTCCAGGCGGCTGCCACGCCCCACGACCTCTTCGCGCCGCTCGGGCGCGATGCCTGGGCCGTCGTCGTCCACCCACAGCCGATAGCCCTCGGCGTCCTTCGCCAGAGTCAGGCGCACTTCCGCGTCCGCCCATTTGCAGGCGTTGTCCAGCAGGTTGCCGAGCAGTTCCAGCAGGTCCTCACGGTCCCAGGGCAGGCACAGGCCGGGCTCGGCCTGCCAATCCAGCTTGAGGCCATGGCTATGGATCATGCCCAGGGTGGAAAACAGCCCCGGCAGCTCCGCCGCGCAGTCGAAATGGGCGCCGGGCAGGGCCTCGCCGGCCAGCCGCGCACGCCCCAACTCGCGCTCCAGGCGCTGCTGGATCTGCGCCAGCTGCTCGCGCAGGGTGGCCTGCAGTTCCGGCTGGTCGCGCAGGTCGTCGCGCTCGCTGAGGCTGACCAGCACCGCCAGCGGCGTCTTCAGGGCGTGGCCCAGGTTGCCCAGCGCGTTGCGCGAGCGCTTGAGAGTGTCTTCGGTATGGTTGAGCAGGTGGTTGATCTGCCCTACCAGCGGCTCCAACTCCTGGGGCACCTGGGCATCCAGTTCGCTGCGCCGGCCCTGCTGCAGCTGGGCGATCTGACCGCGGACCCGCTCCAGCGGCCGCAACGCCGCGCGCACCGTGTAGCGCTGGGCCAGCAGGATCAGCAACAGCGCCGCGCCGCCCAGCCCCAGGCCCAGCCACTGCAGGCGGCGGAAGCTCTCCAGGATCGGCGTATAGTCCTGCGCCACGCTGATGCTGAATGCCTGGCCGAAGCGCTGGTAGTCGGCGCGGTACACCAGCAGGCGCTGGCCGCGCGGGCCATCGCCCAGCCCCTCCTGCAACCCCGGCGCCGGCGGGTGCTGCAGGTCGCGGTCCCACAGGGAGCGGGAGCGCCAGGTCTGGTCGGCGAAATCGATGCGGAAGTAATGGCCCGAGAAAGGCCGCTGGAAGGTCGGGTCCAGGCGCCGCTCATCCAGCTGGATGCCGTTCTGGCCGCGGACCAGGGCGATCAGCAGGGTCTGAGTCTCGTCCTTCAGGTCGCCCTGCAGGTAGCGGCGCAGGCTGTGGTCGAACAGCCACAGGCTGCTCTGCGCCAGCACCAGGCCCACCACCACCAGCACACCGGCCAGCCCCAGGCTGAGGCGGCGCTGGATCGACCTCACCCGCCGACCCCGGCATAGCGGTAGCCCTGGCCGCGCCGGGTCTCGATCACCTCGCGGCCGAGCTTGCCGCGCAACCGGTTGACGTGCACCTCGAGCACGTTGGAATCGCGCTCGCTCTCGCCATCGTAGAGGTGTTCCGCCAGGTGGCTCTTCGACAGGATCTGGCCGGGGTGGAGCATGAAATAGCGCAGCAGGCGGAATTCCGCGGCGGTCAGCTCGACGGTCTCGCCGTCCCGGGTCGCGCACTGGCGGCTCTCGTCCAGCTGCAGGCCGGCCGCCTCCAGCTGCGGCTGGTTGGCCAGGCCGTGGGCGCGACGCAACAGAGCCTGGATGCGCAGGGCCAGCTCCTCGGGATGGAAGGGTTTGGTCAGGTAGTCGTCGGCCCCCGCCTTGAGGCCGTCGATGCGCTCGGCCCAGGAACCACGTGCGGTGAGAATCAGCACAGGCGTGGCCAGCCCGCCCGCGCGCCACTCGCGCAGCACCTCCAGCCCCGGCTTGCCGGGCAGGCCGAGGTCGAGCACGATCAGGTCGTAGGGTTCGCTGGCGCCCTGGTAGACCGCGTCCCGGCCGTCGGCCAGCCAGTCCACCGCGTAGCCCTGGCGGCCCAGGCCGGCGATCAGTTCGTCGGCCAGGGGCACATGGTCTTCAACCAGCAGCAGGCGCATCAGTCCTCCAGTTCGTCCTTGAGGATGCGACCGTCGCGGGCATCCAGTTCCAGTTCGCGCACCGTACCATCGACGGTGAGCAGTTCGACCTCGTAGACCAGCACATCGTCATCGTCTTCCAGTTCCGCCTCAAGCAGAACGGCCCCGGGGTATCGCCCCAGGGCCTGTTCCATCAGCATTTCCAGCGGCTGGATGACGCCTTCGCGGCGCAGCTTGAGCGCCTCGTCCTGGTCCAGGTCGCGGGCCTGCGCATCGAGCGCGAGCACGGCCAGGACCAGGGCGACGATGCCGCTATAGCGTGCAACGAACTTCATCAGTCATCCCGGTGCTCTTTCAGGATCTGGCCGTTGCTGGCGTCCAGCTCCACGTCCCACTGCACGCCCTGGGCGTCGCGCACTTCGACTTGGTAGACGTAGCGGCCGTGCTCTTCTTCGAGTTCGGTGTCCTCGATCTTGCCGCCCGGATACTTGGCCAGCGCGGCCTCGTTGAGCTTCTCGAAGCTCTGGATGGTGCCGGCGTCACGCAGTTTCAGTGCCTCGTCCGGCCCCAGATCACGGGCTTGGGCGATACCGGCAGTGGTGGCCAGGGCGGTGATGGCGAAAAGGCTGGTCAGCTTGTTCATGGTGTTCTCCTCGGGGGTGTCTGTTGTCTACGGTGCCCACGATAGTGAAGCCGACTTAATTCAAGCTGAATTGTCGGAGGACCGCCCCGCGGCTCGCAACTGGCAAGGTATTCATTCCCTGAAGCCGCTTGGCCTGACGGACCGGGCCACTATAATCGCTGGCTTGCCACACGGAGCCGAGCATGACCGCCATCCACGTCAAAGCCCCCGCCCTCAGCCTGCGCGCCGGCAAGCGCGCCCTCGCCCGCATCCGCGAACGCGGCCTGCAGCCGGCCGACGTCGGTATTCTGCCTGGCGCCGCTGGCGGGCCCAAGGGGCTGGGCATCCAGGGCCTTGACCTGGCGCTGTTCGGCGACTGGCTGCCGCGGGCGCCACGCGAGCGGACGCTGATCGGCGCCTCCATCGGCTCCTGGCGCTTCGCCAGCGCCTGCCTGCCCGACGCCTGCGCGGGCATCCGCCGGCTGGGCGAGCTGTACACCAGCCAGCGCTTCGCCAAGGGCGTGAGCATGGCCGAGGTCTCGCGCAGCTGCGTGCGCCTGCTCGACGACCTGCTGGAAGGCCAGGACGCCGCCGTGCTGAACAATCCGCTGTACCGCCTGAACATCGTGGTGGTGCGCAGCCACGGGCTGCTCCAGCACGACCATCGCGGCAAGCTGGGCCTGGGGCTCTCCTCGGTGATCGGCAACAACCTGCTGGGGCGTAGTCGCCTGGGCCGCCATTTCGACCGGGTGATCCTGCACGACGCCCGCCTCGCACCGCCGCTCGCCGCGCTGAACGACTTCCGCTCGCACTTCCACACCCTGGCGGAGGGCAACCTGAGGCACGCCCTGCTCGCCTCCGGCTCAATCCCCATGGTGATGGAGGCGATCCGCGAGATTCCCGGCCTGGAGCCCGGCGCCTACCGCGACGGTGGCCTGCTCGACTACCACCTCGACCTGCCCTACCAGAGCGACGGCGTGGTGCTCTACCCGCACTTCACCGATAGGGTGGTGCCCGGCTGGTTCGACAAGAGCCTGCCCTGGCGCCGCGGCGACAGCGGGCGGCTGCAGGATGTCCTGCTGCTGGCCCCATCGAAGGCATACCTGGCCGCCCTGCCCCACAGCAAGCTGCCGGACCGTACCGACTTCAAGCGCTATCTGGGCGACGACGCCGGCCGCGAGCGTTACTGGCGCAAGGCGATGGCCGAGAGCCAGCGGCTCGGCGACGAGTTTCTCGAGCTGGTGGATGGCGGACGGCTGGGCGAGCGGCTGCAGCCACTCTGAGAGCCGCACCGCTCGCAGGCCCGACAATCGGTTGCCGGCTTTTCACATTCTCTTCACATCTTTTGCGCTTCACTGTCCCCGTGAACCCCATCACAGCGAACTGCCCGACTTCGGTCGGGCTTTTCGTTTCTGGCGTTTTTATCCAGAAGAAACCGCCCAGCCGCAGGTTAGAATGAGGCCCAGCCGGCCCGCCTGGAAACACATCGGGCACGCCCGTGCCGGCCTCTTCCCACTCTCAGCCTGCAGAAAAGCCCGTGGAACTGTTCAAAGAATTCACCTTCGAGTCCGCCCATCGCCTCCCCCATGTCCCGGCCGGTCACAAGTGCGGCCGCCTGCACGGCCACTCGTTCCGCGTGGCCGTCTATATAGAGGGCGAGGTCGATCCGCATACCGGATGGATTCGGGATTTCGGCGAGATCAAGGCGATCTTCGCACCGCTCTACGAGCGCCTCGATCACAACTACCTGAACGACATTCCCGGCCTGGAAAACCCCACAAGCGAGAACCTGGCGATCTGGATCTGGCGCGAACTCAAGCCGCTGCTGCCGGAGCTTTCGCGCATCCGTGTGCACGAGACCTGCACCAGCGGCTGCGAATACCGCGGTAGCTGACCGGCGCTACTGGCGGACCAGCCGGCGATTGTCCGGAACGATCGCCTCGGTGCTGCGGTAGGGGTTGATGTCCAGCCCGCCGCGGCGCACGTAGCGCGCATGGACCGTCAGCCGCTCAGGCCGCAGCAGGCGCTGCAGGTCGAGGAACACCCGCTCCACGCACTGTTCATGGAAATCCTGATGCTGGCGGAAGCTCACCACGTAAGCCAGCAGGCTGGCGGCGTCCAGGCGCGGGCCGCGATAGTCGACGACCAGGCTGCCCCAGTCCGGCTGGCCGGTGACCGGGCAGTTGGATTTCAGCAGGTGGCTGTAGAGCACCTCGTCCACCACTTCGTCGCCGGCCAGGCGCAGCAGCTCCGGGCGCGGGTGAGCATAGTCGCTGACCTCGATCTCCAGGTCGTCGATGCAGCGTCCCGGCAGCGCGGCCACGCCCTCGGCGGCCACCTCGTCCAGGCCACGCACCCGCACCGCCACCGGCGCACCGGCGCAGGCGGACAGGTCGCGTGCCAGCACCGCCTCAACCTCGGCCTGGCCGGCGTAGGCAGTCTGGTTCAGCGAGTTGAGATAGAGCTTGAAGGACTTGGACTCAATGATGTTCGGCGAATCGGCAGGAATCGCGAACTCGCCGATAGCCACCACCGGCTTGCCGGAGAGCGTCAGCCAGGACAGCTCGTAGCAGTTCCAGTAGTCCACGCCGCGATACGGCAGCCCGCCGGCCTCCAGCCCCAGCTCGGCCCACTTGGCGGCGCGGGGGATGGGGAACAGCAGTTCGGGACTGTAGGTGGAGACGTACTCGCTGGACTTGCCCAACGGCGAGTGTTCGGCGGGATGCTGCATGGCGACGGCCTGGGAAGCGGAAAAACGGCGGGCAGTATACCCCCATGCCGAATCTCCCCGTAGGGCGGGTGAAACTCGCGAATCCGCCACGCGGGTTTCACCCGCCCTACAGCCAGAAACGCAGGCCGACTACCCAGGCGCCCTCCTCGTCATGCTCGCCTTCCGCGCGCAGCCAGTCGCCGGAGCGGCCGTAGGTCTTTTCCCAGACATAGCCGACATAGGGCGAGAACTGCGGGCTGGCCCGGTAGTGCAGGCGCAGCCCGGCCTCCAGGGTGCTGCCGCCGGCGCCGATGCCCAGGTCGCGATCGTCATCCAGCGCCAGGTCGTACTCCAGCTTGGGCTCCAGGGCCCAATGCCGGGTCAGCAGCAGCTCGTACTCGGCCTCGATGCGCAGCGAGGCGTCGCCACGCTCGCTGAGGAACAGGTCGGCGTCCAGTTCGATCCACTGCGGCGCCAGGCCCTGGACGCCGAGCACCGCGTAGCTGCGCGTCGGCCCTGGCTGGTCGTCGTGGCGCAGGCCGGCCTGCCAGTCGAAGAATTCGGACGCCATGCGCCGGTACAGCAGCTGGGTCTCGCTGGAGTCGGTCGGCCCGCCGTCGACGCGCTCACCGCTGCTCTTCAGCACCGCCTTGTGCAGGTCGTTGCCGTAGGTCGCCTCCAGTTCCCAGGCCAGCGCCTGGTCGTCGCCGTCGAAGCGCCGCTCCAGATGGTCGACGGCCAGCTTGGCCACCGGCATGGCGTCCATGTGCTGCTCCATGGCCAGGGCCGGAGTGGCCAGCAACAGGCCGAGGACGAGATTAGTGGTGCGCATGTTCGCTCTCCTTGGCGGCTGGCTGCTCGTCGTAGAACGGCTGGGCGCTGCCGTCCGCCTGCTCCACCACGATCTTGCGGAACATGCCGCTGGCCATGTGGTAGATCAGGTGGCAGTGGAAGGCCCACTCGCCCATGGCGTCCACCGGCACGTCCACCTCCAGGCTCTGCCCGGGGGCGACGTTGACCACGTGCTTGAGTGGGTTGAAGCGGCCGTTGCCCTTGTCTAGCTGCATCCACATGCCGTGCAGGTGCATGGGATGGTTCATCATGGTCTGGTTGACGAAGCGGAAGCGCACCCGCTCGCCGTATTTCAGGCGGATCGGCTCGGCCTCGGAGTACTTCACCCCGTCGAACGACCAGAAGTAGCGCTCCATGTTGCCGGTCAGCTTCAGCTCGATGGTGCGGTCCGGCGCACGGTAGCCGGCGGCCGGGCGCATGGCCTTGAGGTCGCCGTAGACCAGCACGCGCCCGCCGTCGACCGGCTCGGGCGCGATGCCACTGCCCGGCGCGTAGTCCGGGTTGCCCTCTGCCGGCATGGCGTGGCCCATGGCGGCATGGTCCATGCCCGCCATCTGCGCATGCTCCATCGAGCCATGGTCCATGCCCGCCATGTCGTGGCCCGCGCCCATGTCGGCCATGCTCAGCAGGCGCGGTGCACGCAGCGGCGGCGCCTCGGCGCGCATGCCCTGGCGCGGCGCCAGGGTGGCCAGGGCCTGGCCGCGCCGGTCCATGGACTCCGCGACCAGGGCGTAGGCCTTGTCCTCGGTGGGCTGGACGATCACGTCGTAGGTCTCGGCCACCGCCAGGCGTAGCTGGTCGACCACCACCGGCTGCACGTCGTTGCCGTCGGCCTGCACCACGGTCAATGGCAGGCCGGGGATGCGCAGGTCGAAGTAGCTCATGCCCGAGCCGTTGATGATGCGCAGGCGCACCCGCTCGCCCGGCTCGAACAGCGCCGTCCAGTTCTGCTCGGCGTCACGGCCGTTGACCAGGAAGCGGAAGCCGCCAACGTCGGCGATATCGGTCCTGGCCATGCGCATGTTGCCCCAGTCCCAGCGGTCCTTGACCGTGGCTCCCAGGCCATCGCGAGCCACATCACGGAAGAAGTCGCCGAGGGTCTGCTGCTGGTCGTTGTAGTAGTCGGCCTGCTTCTTCAGGTTGGCCAGGGTGCGCTCGGGCTTCTCGTCCTGCCAGTCGAACAGCAGCACGGTGTACTCGCGGTCGTAGCGGTACGGCTCGCGTCCCTTCGGCTCAATGATCAGCGGGCCGTACAGGCCCTCCTGCTCCTGGAAGTCGGCGTGGGCGTGGTACCAGTAGGTGCCGGACTGATTGAGGGTGAAGCGGTAGGTGAAGGTCTCGCCGGGCGCGATGCCGGGGAAGCTGATGCCCGGTACGCCGTCCTGGGTGTAGGGCAGGATGATGCCGTGCCAGTGCAGCGCGGTCATGCGGTCGAGCCGATTGGTGACGGCGATTTCCACCGTCTCGCCTTCCCTGAAGCGCAGCGCCGGCGCAGGGCTCTGGCCATTGATGGTCAGCGCCGGGCGGCTGCCGTCGCTGAAGCGCACCTCGCCCTCGTCGATCACCAGTTCGTAGCGTCCGGCCTGAGCGCCCAGGCTCGCGCCCAGCAGCGCGCAGAGCAGCAGCCACCTCACGGCTGCACGTCCAGCTTGCCGAACATGCCGGCCTGGTAGTGGCCCGGCAGGTTGCAGGCGAACTCCAGGCCGGTGGCCTCGGCGAAGGTCCAGGTCAGCTCGGCGCTGCCGCCCGGCGGGACCAGCACGCTGTTGGGGTCGTCGTGGCTCATCTCGCCGTGGTCCATGCCGGCCATGTCGTGGCCCATCTTCGAGTGGTCCATGGGCTGGATGCCGTTCTCGCCGAGCATGCCCATCTGCTGCATCATCAGCATCTGCTCCTGGTGCCTGGCGTGCATGGCGGCGTCGCCCAGGCTGAACTCGTGGAGCAGACCACCCTCGTTCTTCAGCACGAAGCGCACCGTTTCGCCGGCCTTGACCTGCACGGCGGCCGGTTCGTAGTACATTTCGCCGAGGGTGATCTCCACCGTGCGCCCGGCGCTGGCCGGATCGGCCGGCTTGCCGAAGGCGAAGTGGCCGCCGTCGGCCAGCGCCGGCAAGCTGAAGGCGCAGAGCAGCGGCAGGAAGAAACGTGCGGACATGGCGGGGCTCCATCTGTAGGTCTGGCAGCCACTCTAGGCCGCCGCCGCTGGCGCCAGGCTGACGCGAAGATTACATCTCTGTCAGCTTCGCCCCGCGCGGGCCCCGGCTGGCGTATAAAGCCGACTGCGCAACCTCCGCGAGAGCACCATGAAACTGCTGATCGTCGAAGACGAACCCAAGACCGGCCAGTACCTGCGCCAGGGCCTGGCCGAGGCCGGCTTCGCCGTGGAGTTGGCCAGCGACGGCACCACCGGCGAGCACCTGGCGCTGACCGGCGAGTACGACCTGCTGATCCTCGATGTGATGCTGCCCGGCCGCGACGGCTGGCAGATTCTCGCCGCCGTGCGCGCCGCGGGCCTCGGCGTGCCGGTGCTGTTCCTCACCGCCCGGGACGCGGTGGAGGACCGGGTGCGCGGCCTGGAGGCCGGCGCCGACGACTACCTGGTCAAGCCCTTCGCCTTCACCGAACTGCTGGCGCGGGTGCGCAGCCTGCTGCGCCGCGGTACCGGCGCGCCGCAGGAGCACCAGTTGCAGCTCGCCGACCTGTCCCTCGACCTGCTGCGCCGGCGCGCCGAGCGCGGCGGCCGACGCATCGACCTGACCGCCAAGGAATTCGCCCTGCTGGAGCTGCTGCTGCGGCGCCAGGGCGAGGTGCTGCCCAAGTCGCTGATCGCCTCCCAGGTGTGGGACATGAATTTCGACAGCGACACCAACGTCATCGAGGTGGCCATCCGCCGCCTGCGCGCCAAGGTCGACGAAGGCTTCGCCGCGCCGCTGATCCACACGGTGCGCGGCATGGGCTACGTGCTGGAGGCCCGCGCCTGATGTCCCTCGCCAATCGCCTGGCCCTGCTGTTTGCCGCCTGCGCCGCCGCCGTGGCGCTGGTCGCCGGCGCCCTGTTCACCCGCGCCAGCGAGGCGCACTTCGTCGAGCTGGACCGCCAGCAGCTGGAAGGCAAGCTGGCGGTGTTCGCCGAGCTGCTGCGCGGCGTCGGCGACAGCGACGGCCTGGCCGCGCGCCTTCCGCAGCTGGAGCAGGAGCTGCAACGTCACCCGGAACTGGCCCTGCGCATCCAGGGCGCGGATGGTCGGATCTGGTTCACCAGCCAGCCGCAGCTGGCCCACCTGCCGGCAAGCGATGGGCAGCCGAGCCGCTGGAGCCACCACGGCGCCGACTTCCGGGTGGTGGAAACGCGCCTGGACGGCGGTCCGCGCCTCAGCCTGCTGCTGGACATCACCCACCACCAGCACTTCCTCGACCAGATGCAGCGGCTGATCTGGCTCTGCGTCGGCCTCTCGGCCCTGGCCACCGCCTTGCTCGGCGCCTGGGTGGCGCGCCGCGGTCTGCGCCCGCTGCGGCAGATGACCGGGGTGGCGCGGCAGGTATCGGCGCAGTCGCTCACCGCCCGTCTGCCGCTGGACGGCACCCCGACCGAGCTGCGCGAACTGGCCGAGGCGTTCAACGCCATGCTGGCGCGCCTGGAGGATGCCTTCGCACGGCTCTCGGCGTTCTCCGCCGACATCGCCCACGAGCTGCGCACGCCGCTGTCCAACCTGCTGACCCAGACCCAGGTGACCCTCGGCCAGCCCCGCGAACTGGCGGAATACCGCGAGGCGCTGCATTCCAATCTGGAGGAACTGCAGCACCTGGCGCAGATGGTCGGCGACATGCTCCTGCTGGCCAAGGCCGACAATGGCCTGCTGCAGACCCGCCGCGAGCCGCTGGCGCTGGAGGCCGAGCTGACGGTGCTGGCCGACTACTTCGCGCCGCTGGCCGAGGATGCCGGGGTGAGCATACGGATCGAGGCCGACGGCACGGTCAAGGCCGACCGTGCGCTGCTGCGCCGGGCTCTTTCCAACCTGATCGACAACGCCCTGCGCTTCACCCCGGCCGGCGGCGAGCTGCGCCTTCGCGCGACGGCCGCCAGGATCGAGGTCGCCAACCAGGGGCCGGAAATCCCCGCGGAACTGCGCGAGCGGCTGTTCGACCGCTTCTACCGCGCCGACCCGGCCCGCCGCGAGGGAGGCGCCGAACACGCCGGCCTGGGCCTGGCCATCGCCCGCTCCATCGTCCGGGCCCATGGCGGCACCATCCGCTGCGAGTCGGAGGGCGGCTGGACGCGCTTTATCCTGGAGCTGCCCGCGGGCTAGGGCGAGCCCCTACGCACATAGCTCCCCGTCGTCCCCGCGTGGGCGGGGACCCAGGACGCGCCGTCTTGCACAACTGGATTCCCGCCTACGCGGGAATGACGGGGTTTTCTGCCTGCCTCGTCCGTGCTGGGCCGTTATCCGATAGCCCTGGAGAGAGCCGTTATCATCTTCCGCGACACTTGATCGACCATAGGGCGGGCTGCACGACTCTGCGCGTAACCCACATCCTCGTCGTCCCCGCGCAGGCGGGGACCCAGGACGCGCCGTCTTGCCCGCAACTGGATTCCCGCCTACGCGGGAATGACGGGGGTTTTCTGCCTGCCTCGTCCATGTTGGGCCGTTATCCGGTGGCCCTGGAGAGAGCCGCCATCATCTTCCGCGACGCTTGATCGACCACAGGGCGGGCAGCACGACTCTGCGCGTCCCTCACCTCCCGTCGTCCCCGCGCAGGCGGGGACCCAAGGACGCGCCGCCTTGCCCCGCAACTGGGTTCCCGCCTGCGCGGGAATGACGAGGGGGGTTCTACTGGCCTTGCCCGTACAGAGCCTGCCCCCGATTACCCGGGCGTAGGGCCACCTAGGACAGGGCCTGCGCCGGCTCCACCATGATCGGCCTCCAGCGGCGCAGCAGGCTGTACAGGGTCGGCACCACGAACAGGGTGAAGAAGGTGCCGACCACCAGACCACCGACGATCACCATGCCGATCTGCTGGCGGCTCTCGGCGCCGGCGCCCGAGGCGACGGCCAGGGGCAGCGAGCCGAGGACCATGGCGCCGGTGGTCATCAGGATCGGCCGCAGGCGTTGCACCGAGGCCTCCAGCACCGCCTCGCCCAGCTCGCGGCCCTCGCGCAGCAGGTGGTTGGCGAACTCGACGATGAGGATGCCGTGCTTGGTGATCAACCCGATCAGGGTGACCAGCCCCACCTGGGAATAGATGTTCAGCGTGCCGCCGAACAGCTTCAGCGCCAGCAGCGCGCCGGCCATCGACAACGGCACGCTGAACAGGATGATCAGCGGGTCGAAGAAGCTCTCGAACTGCGCCGCCAGCACCAGGAAGATGAACAGCAGGGCCAGCACGAAGATCATCGCCACGCCGCTGCTGGACTCCTTGAAATCCCGCGAGATGCCGGTGTAGTCGAACTGGGTGTCCGGCGGGAAGATCGCCCGCGCCTTTTCCTCCAGATGATCCAGCGCCTCGCCCAGGGTGTAGCCGGAGCCGACGTTGGCGCTGACCGTGACCGCGCGCAGCTGGTTGAAGTGGTTGAGTTCGCGCGGCGCCACTGTCTCGTGCACCTCGATCAGGTTGGAGAGCTGCACCATGTTGTCGTTGCGGCCGCGCACGTAGACGCGGTTGAGGTCCTCGGGGTTGCTGCGGTCCACGTCAGCCAGCTGCACCAGCACGTCGTACTGCTCGCCGTTCTGCTTGAAGCGGGTCACCTGGCGGCTGCCGAACAGGCTTTCCATGCTGCGGCCGATGGTGGCCACGTCCGTGCCCACCGCTACCGCCTGCTCGCGGTTGACCGTGACCTTGAGCTGGGGCGTGTTCAGCTTGAGGTCGGTGTCCAGGCTCTCCAGCCCGGGATAGCCGCGTACCGCGGACAGCAGCTGCTCGACGTACTGCTGCAGCTCGGCGTACTCCAGCGAGGAGCGGATGACGAAGTTCACCGGCTGGTTGCGCGCGCTCTGCCCCAGCGGCGGGCGGTTGATCGGGAAGGCGCGCACGCCGGGGATGTCCTGCAGCTTGGGCAGCAGCTCGTCGCGGATCTCGAATTGGCTGCGCTCGCGCTTGTCCCAGTCCTCCAGTTTCATGAACGACAACCCCTGGGCCACGGTGGGGAAGCCGACGATCACCATGTAGCGGTTGGTCTCGGGAATCGAGGCATAGGCCGCCTCCAGCTGCTTGGCGTAGCGGCTGGTGTAGCCGACGGTGGCGCCATCGGGGCCGTTGATCGAGCCGACGATGGTGCCGGTATCCTCGGTCGGCGCCAGCTCGCTGCGCAGGCCGGTGAACAGCCAGGCGCACAGCACCAGGATGGCCAGCAGCAGCGCCACCACCGCCCACCAGGCGCGCAGGGTGCGCTCCAGCAGGTGCCGGTAGTTGTAGGTCAGGCCGTTGAGGAAGCCTTCCACCATGTTGTAGAAGCGGCCGTGCTTCTGCTGCGGTACATGGGCCTTGAGCAGATGGCCGCACATCATCGGTGACAGGGTCAGGGCGACGAAGCCGGACACCAGCACTGCGCCGGCCAGAGTCCAGGCGAACTCGGTGAACAGCTTGCCCGAGGTGCCCTGCATGAAGCCGATCGGCGCATACACGGCGGCCAGGGTCAGGGTCATGGCGATCACCGCGAAGGCGATCTCGCGGCTGCCGACGAAGGCCGCCTGCAAAGGCTTCATGCCCTGCTCGATGTGCCGGTGGATGTTCTCCAGCACCACGATGGCATCGTCCACCACCAGGCCGATGGCCAGCACCATCGCCAGCAGGGTCAGGGTGTTGACCGTGAAGCCCATCAGCGCCATCAGCGCGCAGGCGCCGATCAGCGACACCGGGATGGTGACCAGGGGAATCAGGGTCGCGCGCAGGGAGCGGAGGAACAGGAAGATGATCAGGATGACCAGCACCACCGCTTCCCAGATGGTGGCGTAGACGTTCTTGATCGACTCGCGGATGAACAGCGAGTTGTCGTTGGCGATGGCCATTTCCATGCCTTCGGGCAACAGCTCGCGGACCTCCGGCAGCGCCTGGCTGAGGCCATCGGAAATCTCCAGCGGGTTGGCCGTGGCCTGCTTGACCAGGCCCAGGGACACCGCCGAGCGGCCGTTGAAGCGCACCACCGTGCGCTCGTCGGCCGCGCCGATCTCGGCCCGGCCCACGTCGGCCAGGCGCAGCAGGTAGCCGCGCGAGTCGTCGAGGATCAGGTCGTTGAATTCCTCCGGCGTCTTCAGGTCCGTCTCCGACAGCACGGTGAACTCACGCTGCACCGACTCGATGCGCCCGGCGGGAATCTCCACGTTCTGCCGGCGCAGCGCGTCCTCCACGTCCTGCACGGTCAGGTCGTGGGCGGCCAGCTTCTCCGGGTCGAGCCAGATGCGCATGGCGTAGGTGCGCGCACCGCGGATCTGCACCTCGGAAACGCCGGGAATGGTCTGCAGGCGGTCCTGCACCACCCGCTCCAGCACGTCGGTGATCTCCATCGCGGAGAACCGCTCGCTGTAGAAGGCCAGCCAGATCACCGGCTGGGCATCGGCCTCGACCTTCTGCACCATCGGCTCGTTGATCTCGTCCGGCAGCAGGGTGCGCACCCGGCCGAGGCGGTCGCGCACGTCGTTGGCCGCCTCGTCGGAGCTGGTGCCGAGGCGGAACTGGGCGGTGATCTGGGTGTTTTCCGAACGGCTGATGGAGCTGACGAAGTCCAGCCCCTCGATGCCCGAGAGCACGTCCTCGATCGGCTGCGCGACCTGGGACTCCATGATTTCCGGGCTGGCGCCGGGGTAGATGACGTTGACCGTGACGATCGGCACGTCGATGTTCGGGTACTCGCGCACCGCCAGGCGCTGGTAGGCCAGCAGGCCGAGCAGCACGATGATCAGCGACAGCACGGTGGCGAACACCGGCCGGCGGATGCAGACGTCGGACAGGGTCATGCGCCTTCCCCACGCGCGACGGTGCGTACCTCGTCGCCGGGATCGACCTTCTGCCAGCCGGCGCTGATCACCGTTTCATCGCCCTGCAGCCCCTCCACCACCTCGGCCCGGCCGCGCAAGCGCTGGCCGATGCGGATGCGCCGACGCTCGACCTTGCCGTCCACCACCAGGTTGACGAACAGGTCGCGGCCCACCGGCATCACCGCTTCCTCCGGGATCACCAGGGCCTGGGGGCGCTCGGCGAGGATCACCGAGACCTTGACGAACTGGCCGGGCTTGAGCCGGAAGTCGTCGTTGGCCACCTGGGCACGAATGGCCTGGCTGCGGCCGACCTCGTCGAGGCGCGGGTTGAGGGCAATGATGCGGCCGGCGAAGCGCTCACCGGGGTAGGCGTCCAGCGCCAGCTCGATCGACTGGCCGACACGCACCTGGCTGACGGCCTTCTGCGGCACGCGGAAGTCCACCTTGAGCGGGTCCAGTACTTCCAGGTTGACGATGTCGTCGCCGGCGCTGAGATAGTCGCCGACGCTGACCAGACGCAGGCCAAGCACGCCATCGTAGGGTGCGCGGATCTGGGCCTTGTCCAGGCGGGCCTGGGCCAGGGCCAGGCTGGCGCGGGCCGCCTGCTGCTGGGAACTGGCCTCGTCCAGCGCCTGGGCGTTGCTGGCGCCGCGCTTGTAGAGCATCTGCGCCCGGGCATGGTTCTTTTCGGCGAGGTCGAGGTTGGCCCGGGCCTGGGCCAGTTCGGCGCGGGCGATGGCGTCGTCGAGGCCGACCAGCAGGTCGCCGGCCTTCACCGCCTGCCCTTCCTGAAAATGCAGGGTGGCGACCCGGCCCTCCACTTCCGGGCGGATCGTGGTGGACTCATCCGAGCGCAGCGAACCGAAGGTGATCAGCTCGTCGCGCACCAGCGTGCGTTCGGGCTGCGTCACCTCCATCAGCGGCCTCTGCTCCGCCAGCACCAGACCACTGCCGAGCAGGCCCAGCACCAGGGGCCACAGCACGCGACGCATCATCCACATCCTCTTGGAATTCGAGTTAGTCGGAGAGTCTAACGGCTCTGCCGTCGCGCGATTGTCAGCGACAGGTAAAGATGGCGCCAGCCTATGACGCCATGTTTCCCGTCGCGCTTACTGGCGCATGCCCCTTCCGCTCTTCAGCAGGCGGATGCAGAACAGGTAGAGCAGGCCACTGGCCAGCAGCATCATGCCGATGGCGATGCGGATGTCGATGTCGGAAACGCCGAGGATGCCGTAGCGGAAGGCGTTGACCATGTGCAGGATCGGGTTGGCCAGCGACACGTGCTGCCAGAACTGGGGCAGCAGGCTGATCGAGTAGAACACCCCGCCCAGGTAGGTCAGCGGCGTCAGCACGAAGGTCGGGATGATCGAGATGTCGTCGAAGTTGCGCGCATACACCGCGTTGATGAAGCCGCCCAGGGAGAAGGTGATCGCGGTAAGCAGGATCACCAGCACAGTCACGCCCAGGTGATGCACCTGCAGGTGGGTGAAGAACAGCGACAGCAAGGTGACGATCAGCGCCACCGCCAGGCCGCGCAGGGCGCCGCCGATGGTGTAGCCGATCAGGATGGTGTGCGGCGACACCGGCGATACCAGCAGCTCCTCGACGTTGCGCTGGAACTTGCTGGAAAAGAAGCTGGAGACCACGTTGCTGTAGGAGTTGGTGATCACCGACATCATGATCAGCCCCGGCACGATGAACTCCATGTAGGAATACTCGCCCACCCCGCCGACCTGGCTGCCGATCAGGCGGCCGAAGATCACGAAGTACAGCGCCATGGTGATGGCCGGCGGCAGCAGGGTCTGCGGCCAGATGCGCATGAAGCGCCGCACTTCGCGGCGCACGATGGTCTGCAGGGCGACCCAGTTGGAGGTGAGTTCCGGACTCATTTCGCCACCTTCGCCAGGTTGTTCTCGACCAGGGACACGAACAGTTCCTCGAGACGGTTGCTCTTGTTGCGAAGGCTGATCACCTCGATGTTCTGCTCGGCCAGCTGGCGGAACAGCCCGGTGATGCCCAGGCTCTTCTCCACCTGCACCTCCAGGGTGTGCGCATCGACCAGCGCCGCCGGGTAGCCCTGCAGCCGCGGCGTCGCCGGCAGGTTGTCCTTCAGGTCGAGCAGGAAGGTCTCCACGTGCAGGGTCTTGAGCAGCGCCTTCATGCTGGTGTTCTCGACGATGCGGCCGTGGTCGATGATGCCGATGTGGCGGCAGAGCTGCTCCGCCTCCTCGAGGTAGTGGGTGGTGAGGATGATGGTGATGCCCTTCTGGTTCAGCTCGGAGAGGAAGCCCCACATCGAGCGGCGCAGCTCGATGTCCACGCCGGCGGTGGGCTCGTCGAGGATCAGCAGGCGCGGCTCGTGGACCAGCGCGCGGGCGATCATCAGGCGCCGCTTCATGCCGCCGGAAAGCATGCGCGCGGCCTCGTCGCGTTTCTCCCACAGGCCGAGCTGGGTCAGGTAGCGCTCGGCGCGCTCCCGCGCGATCTTCTGCGGGATGCCGTAGTAGCCGGCCTGGGTCACCACGATGTCGATGACCTTCTCGAACTGGCTGAAGTTGAACTCCTGCGGCACCACGCCGAGGCAGCGCTTGAGGCCGGACGGGTCACGGTCCAGGTCGTGGCCGAACACCTCCACCGACCCGCCGCTCTTGTTCACCAGGGTGGAGAGAATGCCGATGGTGGTGGATTTGCCGGCGCCGTTGGGGCCGAGCAGGGCGAAGAAATCGCCCTTGGCCACATCGAGATCGATGCCCTTGAGGGCCTGGAAGCCGTTGTCGTAGGTCTTGGTCAGTTGCCGGATGGACAGCGCGGAACTCATGAGGGATAGCTACTCGGCCGGTAAGGCTTGTGGGAGGAGGAAGGTAGATAAGGCCCGCAGCGGGCAATTGCAACCATTCGTTGCAGGCTAGCCTGCCCGTCGCCGGCGCGGGAAAGAAGCCCTCCAGGCTGATGATGACTATCGAATGCCTTGATGGGCGGCCTCTGCCTGCAGGTCGCCACCCGGCGGCATCGCGCCCTCCTCGAACAGGTGCGGGTAGCACTGGCGCAGGTGGCCGAAGAACAGCTCCAGCGGCAGATCGTCGAAGCGGCCGTGATCCTGCAGATACTCCATGTAGCGTTCGCCGTCGGCGTTGAAGGGGTGGAACACGCTGTCCCTGCGCCCATCGAACTCCAGCGGCGCCACCCGGAACACCCGGCACAGCTCCTGATTGAAGGCCGGCGTGGCCTTGACCCATCGCCCCTCGATGAACAGCTCAGCGTAGCCATGCATGGCGAACACCTCGCTGCGCAGCATCTCCAGCAGGCGCGGCGTGGACAGGTGATTGCGCACATCCGCCAGGCCGAGGCGCGCCGGTATCCCGCAGTGCCGGGCGCAAGCCGCCAGCAGCAGGGCCTTGGGCACGCAGTAGGACTCGCCCGTAGCCAGCGCGTGGCTGGCCTTGAGCGTCTCCGGGTCGAGGCTGAAGGCGTAGGGGTTGTAGCGGATCTGGTCGCGCACCGCGTAGTACAGATTCACCGCCTGCGCGCGAAGGTCGCAACCGGTGCCGCGTGAACGCTCTGCGAACTCGACTACCCTAGGGTGGTCACTATCCACGAAGCGGCTGGGTAGAAGACTGGAGCGCATGGCGTTTCCCCGGGGATGGTCGTGCCCCAGTCTATCCAGACCTATCGCGCCGGATGCACGACGATCCGGCCAAGCTCGCCGGCCTTGCCGCCAAGGTCGGCCTCATGGAGGATTGCGCATGCTCGCTGTCTGGTTGCTGATTCTGCTGTTCGGCGTCGCCTATCTCGCTTATTCCCGCATGGCCGCCCTGCCCGCCATGGGCCTGGTCGCCGCGTACCTGATCCTGCTCGGCCTGTTCGGCGATGCCCCCGGCTGGCTGGAGCTGCTGCTCTGGCTGCTGTGGCTCGGCGTGGCCATCCCGCTGGCGCTGCCCGAGCTGCGCCGCAAGCTGATCACCGGCCCGCTGTTCGGCTGGTTCCAGAAGGTGCTGCCGCCGATGTCCGCCACCGAGCGCGACGCCATTGAGGCCGGCACCGTGTGGTGGGACGGCCAGCTGTTCAGCGGCCGCCCGGACTGGGACGTGCTGCTGAGCTACCCCGCCGCCCGGCTGAGCGACGAGGAGCGGGCCTTCATCGAGGGGCCGGTGGAAGAACTGTGCGCCATGGTCAGCGACTGGGAGATCGGCCAGCAGCTGGACCTGCCCGAGCAGGCCTGGCAGCACATCAAGAGCAACGGCTTCTTCGGCCTGATCATTCCCAAGGAATACGGCGGCAAGGGCTTCTCCGCCTACGCCCACTCCCAGGTGGTGATGAAGCTGTCGACCCGCTCCGGCGACCTCGCCTCCACCGTGATGGTGCCCAACTCCCTCGGCCCGGCCGAGCTGCTGCTGCACTACGGCACCGACGAACAGCGCCAGCACTACCTGCCGCGCCTGGCCCGCGGCGAGGAAATCCCCTGCTTCGCCCTCACCGGCCCGCTGGCCGGCTCCGACGCCGGTGCAATGCCGGACACCGGCATCGTCTGCAAAGGCCAGTGGGACGGTGAGGAAGTGATCGGCCTGCGCCTGAACTGGGAGAAGCGCTACATCACCCTGGGCCCGGTCGCCACCCTGCTCGGCCTGGCCTTCAAGGCCTACGACCCGGACCACCTGCTGGGCGACAAGGAAGAACTCGGCATCAGCCTGGCGCTGATCCCCACCGACACCCCCGGCGTGGAAATCGGCCGCCGCCACCTGCCGCTCGGCGCTGCCTTCATGAACGGCCCCAACTCGGGCAAGGACGTGTTCGTGCCGCTGAGCTTCCTGATCGGCGGCCAGGAATACCTCGGTAAGGGCTGGATGATGCTGATGAACTGCCTGTCGGTGGGCCGCTCCATCTCCCTGCCTGCCGGCGGCACTGGTGCGGCGAAGATGTCGAGCCTGGTCAGTGGCCAGTACTGCCGCGTGCGCGAACAGTTCGGCGTGCCGCTGGCCGCCTTCGAAGGCATCCAGGAAGCACTGGCGCGCATCGGCGGCAACGCCTGGATGATGGACAGCGCGCGGACCCTGACCGCCACCGCCGTGGACCTGGGCGAGAAGCCCTCGGTGCTGTCGGCGATCCTCAAGTACCACCTCACCGAACGCGGCCGCGAGTGCATCGGCCACGCCATGGACGTGCACGGCGGCAAAGCCATCATCATGGGGCCGAACAACTACCTGGCCCGCGCCTGGCAAAGCATCCCGGTATCGATCACGGTCGAGGGCGCCAACATCCTCTCGCGCAACCTGATGATCTTCGGCCAGGGCGCCATCCGCTGCCATCCGTTCGTCCTTGACGAAATGGCCCTGGCTGGACGCGAGGACTACGAACAGGCGCTGCTGGAGTTCGATGACCTGCTGCTGCGTCACGTCGGCTTCGCCGTAGGCAACGCCGCGGGCGCCCTGCTCCACGGGCTGACCTTCAGCCGCTTCGGCAACGTGCCCGGCGACAACCTCAGCCGCCCCTACTTCCGCGCGCTGAACCGCCTGGCCGCCGCCTTCGCCCTGATGGCGGACAGCAGCATGATGCTGCTGGGCGGCGAGCTGAAGCGCCGCGAGCGGATCTCCGCACGCTTGGGCGATGTGCTCAGCCACCTCTACCTGGGCAGCGCCGCGCTCAAGCGCTACCACGACCTGGGCAACCCGGACGCCCTGCAACCGCTGCTGATCTGGGCGCTGGAGGAAAATCTCGGCCTCGCCGAACAGGCGCTGGACGAGCTGCTCGGCAACTTCCCCAACCGTCTGTTCGGCGGCCTGCTGCGCGTGCTGGTGTTCCCCCTGGGCCGCCGCCACAAGGGGCCGAGCGACGAGCTGGACGCGGAAGTCGCCGCCATCCTCGGCCGCCCGCGTGGCGACCTGGCCCTGGAGAGCGTGCTGGAGGGCTGCTACCGGCCGCAGGGTGCGGACGACCCGGTCGCCGCGCTGCAGCATGCGGTCGACCTGCTCGACACCGCCACGCCGGTCCAGCGCAAGCTGCACAAGGCGCTCAAGTCCGGTCTGCTTCCGCAGCCCGGCGAGAATGACATCGACGCGGCCCTGCGCGAACAGCAGCTGACCGCCGAGGAAGCCGAGCAGCTGCGCCTGGCCGAGGCGGCGCGACGCAAGGTGATCGACGTGGACGACTTCGCCAAGGAGGACCTGAAGCTCGGCGAAAACCGGGTCCGCTGAGGCGGATCGCGATCCGGCGGCCCTGGCGCGAACGCGCCGGGGTCGCCGCGAGGGACATGGCGGGCGCGGAGTCTTATACTTCGCGCCCGTTTTCGTTCTACAGGACTGCCCGAATGGCCACTGCCTACCTCGACCACCACCTCGCCCTGCTCGCCCACCTGCGCGGCATCCTGGTCGCCCTGGGCGAGGCCGAACAGGTGGAGGACGACACCCACGCCCTGTTCCTCGAGCGCTTCGACGAACTGCTGGTGCAACTGCCGCAAGATCCCGAGAACAGCCAGTACCTGGGCCAGGACATCATCAGCCAGGTCTTCCACCGCTATCCGCAGATCGCCCACCTGGTGCCGCGCGACCTGCTGTGGTTCTTCGGCGGCGACTGCCTGCACTTCATGCCGGACGAGGAAATCGACCTGTACCAGCGACTGGACGAGCGCCGCTTCGAAGCCGAGGAAAACGGCGAACCGTTCGACTGGAACCAGGAAAAGCAGCTGCTGGCCCTGCCCCCGGACAGCCCCAAGCACTGACTCAACCAATAAACCCCGTTGCGCATTGCAGACGCTACAACTACCTTGCGGAAGCGGCCTGCTTGAAAGCCGGTAGGGGCGCAATCGACTGCGCCACCGCCGGAGGGTTACGCCGGCAAGTGGCTAACTCACCCGTTGCGCGGTCAAGCACCTCTATCTGAACGTTGCAGCTACCTGCCCCTGGATTCCCGCCTGCGCGGGAATGACGGTTTCGGAAGAAACTCCACCCTACCTCGTCATCCCCGCGCAGGCGGGGACCCAGAAAGGATCAGGGCGCTACAACACATAACGGGGACATAGCCAATAAAAAGGCCCGCCCGGCATAACCCGGGCGGGCCTTTCACATCCTAGGGTGCGCCATGCGCACCACCGCTCTGGACAATCTACGAGCCGCGCGCCTCAGTCGTAGATGTTCTTCTTCTTCCAGTCGTCTTCTTCCAGCCCCTTGAGCCCCTCGGTCAGCTCGTTGACCTCATCGGCCTCGGGAACGGTCTTCTCCAGCACCACGGCATTGGCGCGGGCCAGCTGGTCCTCCAGCTGCTTGAGCTGGGTCTTGTAGCGCGGCAGGTCGCCCTGCTTGCGCAGGTACTGCACGCCGCGCTCGAAGAACAGGCGGGCCTGGCCGGGCTGCCCCTTCTGCATGTACTGCTGGCCGCAATTGCGGAAAAACTCGAAATGCAGCTGCACCAGCATGTGGCGGATCTCGCCCAGCCACTGCTTGCCTTCGGCGGCGGGAATCAGATGCTCCTGCGCGGCGCGGGTGATCTGGCCGTGAAGGTTCTCGAGCAGGAAGCGCACGTCCTTGGCCTTGGCCTCGGTCAGGATCTGCTGGGGCGGGTTGCCGACCGGGATGGCGTCGTTCTTGGCCACCAGCTCGCGCAGCTCGGCCAGGCGGCTCTTCAGGTTGGCGTTCTGCTTGTCCAACTGCAGCAGGCGCTCGCCGAACTGCAGCTCGAAGCGGCTGAGCAGCAGCTTCAGCGCGGGCGTCATCAGCTGGCCCGGCATGCTCTCGGACACGTCGCGGCTGCGACGCATGCGGTCGTTGAAATCCGCCTTGAGCCTGGCCTTCTCCAGCTTGCTGTTCTCCACCATGTGGTTGACGTAACCGATGATGAACAGCACCACGATACCGGCGACTACCAGCGCGGTAATGACGACTGGGGACACCTGGAACCTCCCGATGCACTTCTTTATTGCCCGAGTGTAGTGCCTTAGCCATCATGCTGATAGTCGCTTGTCAGTTTCTGGCGCGAAGTCGTTGATTTAGAAAAAGTTTTGATTGAGGGTTGACGCTCCTCGCCAGGCTCCATAGAATGCGCGCCACTTTCAGCGAGTTAGCGAAAGCGAATTCGCGGGAAGTCGGGATGCTGTTGCAAGCTCCTGGCCACGTCCCCTTCGTCTAGTGGCCTAGGACACCGCCCTTTCACGGCGGTAACAGGGGTTCGAGTCCCCTAGGGGACGCCATGCGGGAATAGCTCAGTTGGTAGAGCACGACCTTGCCAAGGTCGGGGTCGCGAGTTCGAGTCTCGTTTCCCGCTCCAGTTTCACGAAGCGCCGCTCGACGAGCGGCGTTTTGATTAGAGTTGCAGCGTCGATGGCGACATCGGCCTGAAACACCGGAAAGCTGTTGTAAGCTCCGGGGCCACGTCCCCTTCGTCTAGTGGCCTAGGACACCGCCCTTTCACGGCGGTAACAGGGGTTCGAGTCCCCTAGGGGACGCCAAGCGGGAATAGCTCAGTTGGTAGAGCACGACCTTGCCAAGGTCGGGGTCGCGAGTTCGAGTCTCGTTTCCCGCTCCAATTTCACGAAACGCCGCTCGTTCGAGCGGCGTTTTCGTTTGCGCCCGAATCGGACCACCAAGCGCCCAGCCTGTCGGATCGACGCCGATCCCACTACAATGCGCCCCCTTCGGAGCGCCAGCCCCTCTCCTTCCTCTTCGCCTGCAGGACATCACCGTGATCTCAACAGCCAACCTCTCCATTCAGTTCGGCCCCAAGCCGCTGTTCGAGAACGTTTCCGTCAAGTTCGGCAACGGCAACCGCTATGGCCTGATCGGTGCCAACGGCTGCGGCAAGTCGACCCTCATGAAGATCCTAGGCGGTGAGCTGGAACCCTCCTCCGGCCAGGTGATGCTCGAACCCAACGTGCGCCTCGGCAAGCTGCGCCAGGACCAGTTCGCCTATGAGGAGTTCTCGGTGATCGACACCGTGATCATGGGCCATGCCGAACTGTGGGAAGTGAAGGCCGAGCGCGACCGTATCTACGCCCTGCCGGAGATGAGCGAGGACGACGGCATGAAGGTCGCCGAGCTGGAGGTCGAGTTCGCCGAATACGACGGTTACACGGCCGAGTCCCGCGCCGGCGAGCTGCTGCTCGGCCTGGGCATTCCGCTGGAACAGCACTTCGGCCCGATGAGCGCCGTCGCCCCGGGCTGGAAGCTGCGCGTACTGCTGGCCCAGGCGCTGTTTTCCGACCCGGAAGTGCTGCTGCTCGACGAGCCGACCAACCACCTGGACATCAACACCATCCGCTGGCTGGAAGACGTGCTGACCGCGCGCAACTCCACCATGATCATCATTTCCCACGACCGCCACTTCCTGAACTCGGTCTGCACCCACATGGCCGACCTGGACTATGGCGAGCTGCGCCTGTTCCCCGGCAACTACGACGAGTACATGACCGCCGCCGAACAGTCCCGCGAGCGCCTGCTGGCCGACAACGCCAAGAAGAAGGCACAGATCGCCGAGCTGCAGACCTTCGTCAGCCGCTTCTCGGCCAACGCCTCCAAGGCCAAGCAGGCCACCAGCCGCGCCAAGCAGATCGACAAGATCCAGCTGGAAGAGGTCAAGCCGTCCAGCCGCGTCAGCCCGTTCATCCGCTTCGAGCAGCACAAGAAGCTGCACCGCCAGGCGGTGACCCTGGAAAAGGTCAGCCAGGGCTTCGACGGCGTGCCGCTGTTCAAGAACCTCTCGATGCAGATCGAGGCCGGCGAGCGCGTGGCCATCATCGGCCCCAACGGCATCGGCAAGACCACCCTGCTGCGCACCCTGGTCGGCGAGATGGCGCCGCTCTCCGGCGAGGTGAAGTGGACCGAGAGCGCCGACGTGGGCTACTTCGCCCAGGACCACGCCGAGGACTTCGAAGACGACTACACCCTGTTCGACTGGATGTCGCAGTGGACCCAGGGTGGCGAGCAGCTGGTGCGCGGCACCCTCGGCCGTATGCTGTTCGGCAATGACGAGATCAAGAAGTCGGTGAAGGTCATCTCCGGTGGCGAACAGGGCCGCATGCTGTTCGGCAAGCTGATCCTGAAGCGACCCAACGTGCTGGTGATGGACGAACCGACCAACCACCTCGACATGGAATCCATCGAGGCGCTCAACCTGGCGCTGGAGAACTACCCGGGCACGCTGATCTTCGTCAGCCACGACCGCGAGTTCGTCAGCTCCCTGGCCACCCGCATCATCGAGCTGTCGGAAAACGGCGTGACCGACTTCAGCGGCACCTACGACGACTACCTGCGCAGCCAGGGCGTGATCGTCTGAGCCTCTCCGCGTAACGAAAAGGCTATGCCTGAGTTAACTGTTGTTGAGGGGCTCAATCCTTGTGGGAGCGGACTTGTCCGCGAACGGGGCTGACGGAAAAGATTCGCGGACAAGTCCGCTCCCACGGGGGGCAACGGCGCACAACGGTTATTCCGACAAGACTCAATGGGTCATAGCCAACGAAAAAGCCCCGCTTGATGCGGGGCTTTTCGTTTCCGGACGCGGATCAGCGGGCGATGGCTCGGTCGAGGGAGAAGCGGCCGGCGCCTTCTATGACCAGCACCAGGCCAATGAGGCCGAGGATCATGGCGTACTCGAAGCCGTTGTTGGTGATGAAGAAACCGTTGGCCCAATGCACCGTCGCGGCAGCCACGGCCATGGTGAACACCAGTACCGCCCCCGCCGGGCGCACCAGCAGACCGACCACCAGCGCCAGGCCACCGAAGAACTCGGCGCTGCCGGCCATCGCCGCCATCAGGTAGCCAGGGGTGATGCCGATGCTTTCCATCCATTGGCCCACGCCTTCCAGGCCGTAGCCGCCGAACCAGCCGAACAGCTTCTGCGAGCCGTGGGCCGCGAAGGTCAGGCCAGTGACCACGCGCAGCAGGGTGATGCCGTAGCCGGCGTTGGAAGACATCAGGGTTTTGATCAGCTTGTTCATGTGCGCCATTTCCTTGAGGGGGTGTTTAGTTGGGTGAGGCACATACTATTCGAATAATCGAATACGAAAAACGCAATATTGCGCTCATCATAATCGATAAATCAGATTATTTCTTGGCGCTGAGCTTCTGCTTGCGAGGCTCGAGCGACAGACGCTCGCGATCATAGGCAAGGTAGTACTTGTTCACGCTGTTGACATAGCTCACCACGCCCATGCCCAGCTGCTCCATCGCCACTCGCTCCACCTGGAAGAACCAGCGGTTGGGATTCAGCCCGCGACGGCGCGCCTCCGCGCGCAGGCTCTGCACCCGCTGCGGACCCAGGTTGTAGGCGGCCAGCACGAAGGCCATCCGCTCCTCCTCGGCGATCTGCCTGCTGGAGAAGAACTCCCGGCGCAGCCGCGCCATGTAGAGGGTGGCCGCCTGCACGTTGTTTTCCAGGTTCTGGATGCTGCCGACCCCGACGCTGCGCGCCGCCGCCGGAGTAATCTGCATCAGGCCGGTGGCCCCCGACGCGCCCCGGGCACTCGGATTCAGGGTGGACTCCTTGTAGGCCACGGCGGCCAGGTGCAGCCAGTCCATCTCCTGCTTCTCGCCGTGCTTCTGCAGCACGCTGCGTACCTTCTCCAGGCGCTGGCGATCCGCCGAGGACATGGGGTTGCGAACCTTGTAGGAGCGCCGGTAGAAACGCTGGAAGGCCGAGTCCTGGTCGCCGGGTGTCCGGTATTCGGCGAGGAAGCGGTCGATGCGGGCCCGCAGCATCGGCGACTCCCGGCGCACGAACCAGCTCATGTTGCCCTCGTTGCCCACCACCAGATGACGCTCGATGCGCAGCCTAGGCATCACCTTCTGCCAGCGCTCGGCGATGGGCAGTTCGACGGCGGTCCAGGGGTAGATGCCCGCCTGCACCATCTCCAGCACATCCTCCACTGCCAGGCTCGGATCGGCCCACTCCACCAGGATCGGCGGCTTGCCGCGCTGGCTCAGCTTCTGGTTGACCTCGCGCAGGGCATCGCTGACGGCGCTGCCCACCGGCAGCGTCAGAGTGCGCCCGGACATCTCTTCCAGCCGCTTGTAGTGCCGGTTCTTGCGGTTGCCGACCACCACCAGCGCCACGTTGCTGCGGATCGCGGCGCTGGCGCTGACACCGAGGCCGGGGTGGGCATCCAGCAGTTCGCCCGGCGCGACCAGGTCGCCCTCACCTTTCTGCAGCGCGGCGATCAACTCGTTCTTGGGCTTGGGGATGATCTTCAGGCGCAGCTCATGGCCGTCGCGGGCGTTGCGGTTGAGGTACTGGTCGAAGGCGCGCAGCCGCTGGTACTCGACGCCGATGGCCTCGCCCCGGATTTCGCCTGAACTGTTGCGGCTCTGGTTGACCAGCACGCGCAGCTCGCCGCTCTTGCGGATTTCCGCCAGGTCGCGCTGGTGCGCGGCATGCGGCAGATTGCCCCCCAACCCGCTCAACCGCGCCTGGGCCGGCATGGCGGCCAGCAGGCAGAGCAAAAGCAGCAGCGCCCGCGTCATCGATCCTCCGCCAGGGGCCACCGCCCATCCGCACCGAGGCGGACGACGGATGGCCTTCGCCAAAAGGGGGCGGAGGTTGGCACAGCCACTTTCAAGCTGCCAGCCCTGGCTGACGACGGGTATCAAAAGGCATGCATAACCATCTGTAATTGCTGGATTTATTGTCAGACGACAGGCTCTGCTATGCTGCTCAGCCCGGTCCGCGAGGTAGCACCATGCAACTCATCGATATCGGCGTCAATCTGACCCACCCGAGTCTTGCCCGGGAGCGTGACGCGGTACTCGCCAGGGCGGAGGCCGCCGGCGTCCGCCAGATGGTGCTGACCGGCACCAGCCTGGAAGAAAGCGAACAGGCGCTGAATTTCTGCCGCGAGCTGGACGAAGGTGGCAGCCGACTGTTCAGCACCGCCGGTATCCATCCCCACGACGCCAGCCAGTTGAATGCCGACAGCGCACGGCATCTGCGCGCCCTGCTGGCCGAAGCGCCGGTGCGCGCCGTGGGCGAGTGCGGGCTCGACTTCAACCGGGATTTCTCACCGCGCCCGCAGCAGGAAAAGGCGCTGGAGGAACAGCTGGCCCTGGCCGTCGAACTGGACATGCCGGTGTTCCTCCACGAACGCGAGGCCGGCGAGCGCCTGGTCGCCATCCTGCGCCAGTTCCGCGACCGGCTGCCAGCCGCCGTGGTGCACTGCTTCACCGGCGACAGGGCGACCCTGTACAGCTATCTCGACCTGGACCTGCACATCGGCATCACCGGCTGGATCTGCGACGAACGCCGCGGCACTCACCTGCATCCGCTGATGCGCGACATTCCCGCCGGGCGCCTGATGCTGGAGAGCGACGCTCCTTATCTGCTACCGCGCAGCCTCAGGCCGAAACCGAAGAGTGGCCACAACGAGCCGGCCTTCCTTACCGAGGTGCTGCGCGAGGTGGCCGTGCACCGGGGCGAGAGCCAGGAGGCGCTGGCGGCGCACACCACCGCCACGGCCCGGGCCTTCTTCGCCCTACCCGCGCTCGCCTAGTCGAAGACCGTGGTGGTCTGCCGGCTCAGTGCCAGCAACTGGCCGTCGGCGGTCCACAGGCGCGCGGCGATGTGGCCGTAGCCGTCGAGGGCATGCTCGATCTCGGCCCGGTACAGGCACCAGTCGTGGGTGGTGAGGCTGGGGATGGGATGGACGAACTCGATGGTCCAGGTCAGCGAACTGCCGGGCGCCGGCTTGCTCAGGTGCGACAGCACAGCCGGTGGCCAGGCGTCGACCAGCGCCAGCAGGTGGGCCTCGGTGACCCGGTCGTGGCTCACATCGCTGCGCAGGCGAACCCAGCCGCCCATGTGACGCGACCGGTTGCCGGTGAACGGCATGCCGCCCTCCCCCCAGCGCATGGCCAGGAAGCGGGTGAATTCGGGGGTGACGCCACTCACGTAGGGCAGCTCCTGGCACTGCTCCGCTGGCGGCATGGCCGGAGCGGGCTCCGCCTCCACCCGCGCCGCGGACTCGCGCGAGGCGCCGAAGCTGCCCTGGGCCATGGCCACGACCCCGCCGTTCTGCACCGCCCGCCCGACCACCTGGCTGACCGACTTGCCCTCGCGCAGGATCTCGACCTCGAAGGCCACCGGCTCGCCCATCAGCATCGGGCCGACGAAGGTGATCGACAGCGAGCGCACCGGCCGGCCGGGCTGCACCTTAAGGCGCATGGCTTCGAAGACCATGGCCGCGACGAGGCCGCCGAAGGTGGCGCGCCCCTGGCCCCAGAGGGCGGGGACGACGACGTGCTGCGGATGGGTGTGCACCGCGTGGATCAGTTCAGCGAAGGTCATGCGCTATCTCCTGTATGCAGACTGAAGCTTAGAGAAAAGCGCGCCACGGCGGGAGAGCCCCGCCGGCCAATTCAGCGGCGATATCAGCGGCCATTCAGCTCTGCGACGGGCCTTGCGGGTAGTACTCGAGCAGCGCGGCCAGCGCCTGGTCGGCCTCCCGCTCGGCTCGCGCCAGGTTCTCGCGCCAGAGAGTGGCGCAAGACTGCAGGTCTGGCTCGGTCTGCGCACGCTGCAGCCACTGCCAGTGGTCGTGCCATTCGCCCAGGGCGCTCTGGGCCTTGCGTAGCGCCTTGAGCTCCGCCTTGTCGACCGAAACGCGACTCGGCCAGGCCTCGGCGCAATAGCGCACACGCTTGATCAGCAACCTCAGCCGATGGCGGTCGTGGGCCGGGTCGCGCAATGCGGCGGCCAGCTTTTCCCGCTGCTTCTCCAGATACCTGGCCACTGCCCGGCCTCGCACCCGCCACTCGCCATCGCTCACGGCTCGACGCTGATCCTCGGGCCAGTCATCGAGCAGAATCCCCAGGCGCTGCATCGGCACGCCTCCAAGCAACCGGGCATAGCCTTCGGCCAGCCAGGCACGCCGGAGCCTGGCGGCCACCGGCTGGCCGCGTCTGTCTAGTTCGCTCGCCAGCACTTCCAGGTCCCGCAGCGGACCGCTGGCACTGCCCACAGCGGCAGCAGCCCGCTCCAAGGCCTCGCACAGCGTTTCCTTGCGTAGCGGACGCAGCAGGCTGCGCAGTCGGCGCAGGGCGATGCGCAGGTCGTGCAGCGCCTCGTCATCGGTCTGCATCTGCAGCCTGGCGCTGCAGGCGTACAGGCGTACCTGCAGTTCGACGATGCGCTCGCGAAGCTCGCGCCTGAATCCAGCCATTACCGTTCCTCCCGTCGTGTGCGCCAGGGCAGCTCGCGACGCAGACGCCGCAGCAGATCGCGCAACTGCTCGGTCGACTGTGTCTGACCACCGTAGCGCTGGGCCTCGAAGGCCTGAGCGAAGTCGGCTATCGCCTGGGCCTGGTCCGGCATCACTGCCATCGCTCTTTCAGCGAAGGCCCTCACGCCCTCGCCCCGGTTGCGGCGCAGGCCATGGCGGGCCAGCAGCGACTCGTAGCGGCGCAGCAAACGCTGCTGCGGATCACGCTCGCGCCGCCAGGGCTTGAACAGCCACAGAGCAAGCACACCGAGCATCAGGCCGCCACCGCCGACGATCACCAGCGCCATGCGCGTCCAGTCGAGCGTACCGAACCAGCGTTGCAGGAAGTCCAGCTGCTGCTCGCCCCGATAACCCAGCACCCAGCGCTGCCAGCTGTAGTTGAGATTCTCCCAGGCCATCCTCAGTTCGTTGATCCAGCCCACGTCGCGGTAGCGCAGCGGCGAGAAAGGCGAATCCTCGAGGAAGCTCTCATCGGCGGCGAAGGCGTCCTGCGCGCCCCGCTCGATCCGCTCCGGCGCCACCTGGAACGTGGGGTCGACGCTGGTCCAGCCCCGACCTTCTTGCCAGTATTCCACCCAGGCATGGGCATCGAGTTGACGCACCGCAAGGTAGTTGCCGGATGCGTTCGCCTCCCCACCCTGGTAGCCGGCCACCACCCGGGCAGGTATCCCGGCGGCCCGCAGGACGAAGACCATCGCCCCGGCGTAGTGGGCGCAGAAGCCCTTGCGCTGCACGAACAGGAAATCGTCGACGCTGTCAGCGCCCATGGTCGGCGGTTTCAGGGAGTAGCTGAACGGCTCGCGATTGAAATGACGCAGCAACGCATCGACCAGAGACCGATCGTCCGCATGTTCCTGCCTGAGCCGGGCGGCCCATTCCCTGGTTTGTGGATCTCCTTGCGGGGGGAGCTGCAATGTGATGCGACGTACCATGGGCGGCAGGGCGGCCGGCTCGCGCAGCGCCTGTGGCCAGGACTGGGCGCTATATAGCCAGCTCTGTGTCACCGGACGACGCGCCTGCAGGCGGAAATCGCTCATCTGGGCCACATTGGCTTCGTTGACCTGCCCCACGTCCAGAACGAACAGCCATGATCGACCACTCGGCTGCATCACGATCTCGTAGCGCAACGCCTCGCCTCGGGGCGTCCACAGCGGCTTGCTCTTCTCCTGGGCACCCCAGGACTGGGACCAGCGCCGCCCATCGAAATGCTCCAGCGTCAGGGCACGCCAGTACAGGTCTCGCCGGTCCGGCGCAGGCCCCTCGAAGCTGACACGGAACGCCAGCTCCGAGGAGCGGCTGAGCTCCGCCACATCCCCGGGGCTCATGCTTTCGGAAAGTCCCGTGATGCCCTTCTGCGGATCAGGCAGGCTCCACAGCGGGCCAAGGCGTGGAAAGAACAGAAACAGCAGCACCATCATCGGTACGGCCTGCAGCATCATCGAAGCCGCCAGCCTGACGGTGGCCGCCGGTCGCTCGGCCAGGCCGCTCTGCTGCATGCCGATCAGGGCGGCCAGCAGCGCCGTCACCGGCAACAGGCTGTAGAGGGCTGACAGCAGGCCGTCGTCGAAGAGATAGCTGGTGACCACCACGAAGAAGCCCAAAAAGATCAGCACCAGCGCATCGCGCCGGCTGCGCAGCTCCACCAGCTTGAGGATGAAGGCACAGACCAGCAGCAGCACGCCCCCATCCAGACCGATGAGTGTGCCCCGGGAAAGGAAGACTGCGGCGGCCGTGGCCAGCAGCAGGCCCGCCCGTTCCAGCCCGGACGGATAGCGCGCGCGCATGCGGAATACCTGAATCCGCCAGCCGGCACAGAACAGCCAGAATCCGATGATCCACAGCGGCAGGTGCAAGAGGTGCGGCAAGATCACCAGCACCTGGGCGACCAGCAGCCAGGTCAGGGCGATGCGGGGAATCGGTTGCGGGGCGTTCATGACCGGTCACCATGGAGCGCCAGCGCACGAAGGCAGGCCTCGCGATGCGCCTCGCCAAAGTCGGGGGCCAGTTCGGTGCCGGGAAGGCGGAGGCCATAAGGTTGCTGGCGCGCATCCAGCTGCAGTACCCAGTAGCACAGCCGGGAAAGCCGCTCCTCGGCATCACCGCCCAAGGTCAGGAAGTCCAGCCACAGATCATGGCCGGCCAGCGCGGCGAAGTCCTTGACCAGCAGCCCCTGTCCGCGGGAGAACGCCTTCCAGTGCAGTCGGCGCCTGGAATCCCCCGGCTGGTAGCTGCGCAGCCCCTGGTAGTCGTCGGTGCCCTTCCCTGCGGCTCGCCGACCTTCGTCGTTCTCGTCGGCAACACCATCCACGGCCAGCGGCAAATCGCCTTCCAGCGGGCGTGGATAGACCAGCACGGTCTGGTCCAGATCGACCCAACTCCAGGCCACCAGGATGCCCAGCGGGAAGTGGCTTTCCACCCGCATCCGTTCCGGCCGCAGCCAGCCGCGGCGCAGGGCCGGCAGGCTCAGCTCGCACTCGCTCTGCCCCAGGGGCGGGACATCCACGATCTGCAGCGGCTGCGGCGGCCAGCCCAGGCCCACGGCATGGTGGGCGCGACCGTCACTCTCCAGGCGCACCTTGAAACGCGCCTGTTCGCCGGCGAACACCGCACCGCTGACCCCGGCCTTGAGAATCAGTCCCGAGAAGTTGCGATAGGTATGCAGGATCGCGATCACGAACAGCGCGGTCAGCAGGAAGGTCAGGCCGTAGGCCAGGCTGTTCTCGTAGTTGATGCCTGCCAGCAGCATCAGCACCAGCACCACCGCGAACGCAGCACCGACCCGATTGGGCATGATGAAAATGCGCCGCTGGTTCAGCTGCACCTGGGCCGCCGCAGGAATGCGTCGCATCACCCAGCGGCGCCAGCGCGCCTTGATCGACATCGGCGACCTCACACCGCCGACACTTCGCGCAGCAGCCACTGCACCAGCGCACCGCCGCCATGCCCGGCCGGGTCGGCGCGCTCGCGCAGGCGATGGCCGACCACCGACGGCAGCACCGCCTGCACATCCTCGGGGATCACATAGTCCCGCTCGGCGAGGAAGGCCCAGGCCCGGGCTGCCGCCAGCAGCGCCAGGCTGGCCCTCGGCGAAAGTCCCCAGGCGAACTGCGGCTCGCTGCGGGTCGCCTCCACCAGGCGCAAGACATAATCGATCAGCGCGTCGCTGGTACGCACCTGCGGGATCAGCGCCTGGATGGCCGCCAGCTCCACATGGTCGAGAATCGGCTCCAGCCGGGGCAGGATTTCCCGACGCGCCTCGCCCAGCAGCAAGGCCTTCTCGGCTGCGCGCGCCGGGTAGCCCAGCGACAGGCGCATGAGGAAACGGTCCAACTGCGACTCCGGCAACGCGAAGGTGCCCCCGGAACTGACCGGGTTCTGCGTGGCGATGACAAAGAACGGCTCCGGCAGCGGCCGGGTGGCGCCCTCGATGGTTACCTGCCCCTCCTCCATCGCCTCCAGCAGCGCGCTCTGGCTCTTCGGCGTGGCTCGGTTGATCTCGTCGGCCAATACCAGTTCGGCGAAGATCGGGCCGGGGTGGAAGACGAACTGACCGCTGTCCTTGTCGAACACCGAAGTGCCAAGAATGTCGCCCGGCAGCAGGTCGGACGTGAACTGGATACGCTGGAAGCTCAACCCCAGCACCCGCGCCAAGGCGTGGCTGAGGGTGGTCTTGCCCATCCCGGGCAGGTCCTCGACCAGAAGGTGCCCCCTCGCCAGCACACAGGTCAGGGCCAGGCGCACTTGCGGCTCCTTGCCCAGCAGCACCTGGTTCACCTCATGCAGCACCGCTTCGAGTTTCGTCCGCATTCTTCGCTCCTGTTCCAGTCCGTCGATGCTACTGGGCGCTCCGGTCCGGGCAAAGCTTTGCGAAACAGTTGCTCACGAAACTGTGCGAAGGATCGAAGACTCAACCTGATTGGGCAGCCCGATTCGTGGAAGCAAAAAGACCATCCTGCGATGGGAAACAGCAAGCCTCGCCTGACTATTGGACCGTCGAGGGCCGTGGCGTATTTCAGTTAAATCTTCGGTTGCTCAGGCTCCCGTCCTTCCCTGCCGATGAAGCCATGAAACACCCAAGAATGTAGCCACTTCTGCAGTCGACCTCGCCGCACCTCTAGATGAATGCAGCGCAAAAGCTGCCCAGCCGATTAGCGCTCATGCCCGAGCCCTATTCGTCGAGCGCCCTACAGGGCTCAAGCAAGCCACCATGCAGTCACAAGTTAAAGCCTGTATAAAACATGCCGCCATAGACACTAGCTCTGAGACCGGAACCAGCCCGACACACATTTAAAACCGGCAAAAAACGCACACTCAAAAAACAAAGACAAAAGAAACACATAGAGAGTCTCTATATTTGAACTCCCCTCTATTGAGCTCGGGCCGAAATAATCAATAATAACATTACAAATATCACTCAATAGCTTTGGAAAAAAATCAGGATAGGTGTAAAAAAACCTTGTGATAAATGCCGCTCCAAGCAGCAAAAAAATTAGAACAAACAAGATCTTAAAAAATTCACCCCTGGAGCAAACCAACCTCACACCAGCCTCATCTCAACCTTACAGCTACTGCTTAATGTGAGCATTATAATAATAAATGAAATACACAAACCCAGGAAGACACCCCCAATCAAGCAAAAAAGCCAGCCATGCATAGTTACTTTTCGGATTATTTGAAAAAAAGAAAAATCCTAAAAAAAGGCATACCCCACCAAGCAAAGGAATCCATGACGGCGAACTCTCTTTCTTAATAAACCCCACATAAAAGCAGCGCCAATTCAAGAACACCAACCATATACCAATCACAAACAGAAATACGCACAAAGCGACTATCATTAGAGCATCCAGCGCATCAATATCGAAAAACAAGCAACTCCACCTTGCCACCCAAGCGAAACAGCCCCTGCTTTAAAGCCGAAGATACTATGCGCGGCCAGCTCATAATAAAACGAATATCTCCAATCGAGTTGAGCTCACTATCCTTCAGCGACCACCAACTCAACCTACACAATCAATATAATAACGAGCCCCTACACTCCAATAACCCCGATATATTTATCAATACCTTCCCCTGCCAACTTCGCGACGGCCAACCTCTAACCACTCAAAGATCATTCCTGTCATGCATTCTTTTTACCCATGGATTAACCCACCTGTAAAACAGAAAGCTGTGAGAGAACCCAAGAACACAACCAAAATCAAAGAAAAGAAATAACCACCAAAATGGATTTTGAAGAAGATACAGCCCAAGCGCAGAGGTCCCTCCTCCAACAATCGGAATCCACGATATATTTTCTTTTCTTACAAAAATTCCGTAGAAAGCATAGCAATTAAAAACAACAAAAGGGACTCCTAAAATTATCAGTATCAGCCCCATCACGACTTGCATCAACTCCTCCAAAGACCATTTTTACACTGGACACTCAAAAAACCACCCAGAGCTCAAGAAAGAAGAATAAAAAATCGTCAATCTGCCACATCACCACCATTTATCATCTTGAGATTCAATCCAAAACCAAAAAGCGCCTAGTAGTCCAAAGTACAGCCACCATATCCAAACCATAAACCCTTCACTGGCTCTGGCCATAAAAGAAAAAAACAGAACCCCCGCAACAAGAGCACATACGGAAACCACTCTATTCTGTCGATGAAACTTATAAATCAGAATAGCCACACTCAAGATGCTCAATAAACCTATCAGCCCCCACAAGAAATTAAAGAGCATAAAAATCACTCCTTATTTTTCTTGTCAGGCATCATCGAGTATACGCCGTCGGTAACGGAAGCCCCGTCAGAGAAAATCAACGCACTATTGCTGGTTTTATAGGCCCTCACAGTCTCCCACTGATGAAATGCTGAGCCTTTGTACTTTTCAAGAACCACAGGAATCGTATTGGCGCGCACAACCGCAGCAATACTCACAGAGGCACGCGCGATGTCGCCATAGGATTTATCGCCGGTATAAAACTCCGCGGCCGAACGATAGGCCTCGCCCACGAAGTCATCCGCCACGCACTGTACGGCCGGGCCATGGAATGTCCTGCTGACATTGCACATGGCTCCCAGGTAGGTGGATGCTCCATCCACCATCAGGTATCGGCCCGCAATGGCTCCACCGGGTAGCTTGCTCAGCATCCACCCCGAGTAGACGCTGGCCTCCCCCAGAAGCATGTACCCGGCATTCTTGCCCACCTCCATGAGGCTTTGGCCATACCCCCTCCAGAAATCTGAATCCCCTAAAGCATCCAGAAAAGAGGGTTCTTTGTAAGACGGCGCACTCACCGGCCTGCTCTGGGCAGGCACACGATTCACAGAGGGATGAGGCGCTATGGGCGGAGCACAGGTAGGCTGGTCGTCCCCCACCCCAAGCGGTCCTGGCCGGCGGTAACAGGTCATGCTGAGTCTCCTTGGTGGCTATCGGCGAGGTGCTCGCCTTTCCCTGATTACGCTCTTCCGGTGGCGTGAAACCTTCCTTACGCCTGCTCTACCCGAGCGGCAAACAGCTGCCCGAACAGCTCCACATCCGGCTGTCCCCGATGACTGATCTGCAGGAAGGGGCGGTCGTGGCGCAGCACTGCCCACCAGGCGGAACCGTTGCCCTGCGGCTGGAAGCGTTCGAGCACGGTCGGTCTCGAGGGCGGGATGTCGGGTGACCTCCAGGCCAGCTCGTTGAGCTGCTCGGCGAAGGCGTCCGGGGACGGCAGGTCCCTGAGTGCCGATGGCAGGAACTGGCTCAGCGCCCGCAGGTGCGCGCAGAGCCGGGGATGGTCTTTCGCCAGGTCGTCGTCCAGGTCGGCGAGCACCATCAGGGGAAAGTAGCGTCCCACCCGGTCGACGCTGGCCATGAGCGCGCCGCAGCAGGCTTGTTCGCCCCACAGGCCGGCCGGCACCGCGAAGCACCAGACGGGCGCGACCAGGTACGCGCTCAGCCAGTCGGCCTCGCCCTGCTGCAAGGCACCGAGGCCTCGCTGGAACCAGCCGTCGACGACCTCTATGCGCGCCCTGTCGAGGCCTCGCGAGACGAAGTCGCCGACCGATGGCAGTTTACCGAAGAAGCCGTATTTCGGCGCCGGCCGCTCCGCCACCGGTATCGGGAAGTCCTCCATCAGATCTGTCCCGGGCAGGAGAAGCTGGCGAGCTCGGCCAGGCGGAACGGGTTCTGCACGCTTCCGGCAGTGACTTCCAGCACGACCTTGCGGCCCTGGACCATCAGGGTACTGACGAAGCGCTCGGGCCCGGACACGGCCCGGTTCTCGCCCTCGTCGAACAAGCGCATGGCGGCCCAGGGACCGTTTTTCACCAGGTAGCCGCTGGGCGCGCCGCTGTTCACCAGCTCCAGTCGCACCTGCTGAGTGCCGCGCGGCCCCGGCCACTTCACCTGCTGGGGCACTTGCGGGCCATGGGCGTACTGGAAGACCTGACCGTCGAAATCCAGGCTCAGCTGGCTGATCGACGCATCCATTTCCAGTACCCGGATCGAGAAGGACATTTCCGGCGAGCGGGCCCCATAGGGGAAGAACACGTCGCGAATCCGCGCCGCCCGCTGGAAGGAGGTCAGCGGCACCTCGACACCACCCGGCTGACGCAGCAGCCAGGTCCTGCCGGACATGTCGGCCAGCGGCGCGAGGTTGTCCTGGAAGAAGCTGTCGAACATGCCGCCGTAGGCGAACAGGCGGGAGAAATCGGCCAGGGTGACGTCCTTCTCCGACGAGCGCCGGAACGGATAACGACCATTGATGGCCTGGCGACAGAAGGCCCCCAGCGAACTGTCCAACTTGCCCCCCAGCATGACCCGCATGCTGCCGCCCGCCTGGGCCGTGCCGGCGTCGGCCAACGCCTCCAGCATGGTGCGCAGCGGCGCCGGCAGGTAGGCCGCCTCGGCGCGGATACGATTCAGCTCCGTCAGTTGCGGTGTGCTGGCCAGCGCAGGCGATGCACCACTGCGCAGGGCCGAGTCGGCGCTGGAGAGGTTCATGTACATCTCGTTGAACAGGCGCAGCACGGCCTGTATCGGCGCGTTCCCGCCATCGTTGGTGACGAGCCGGCGGATCGGCTCGAACCTGTCGTCGACGATTCTCTCCAGCTGTTCCGCGTTCGCGGCCGGCCGGGTGAGGCCGGACGGACCGAACACCCGCTCCAGATCGGCGGCCGCGGTCTTGACGCGCTTGCCGGCCTCCCCGACCACCGAATACTGGGAATCGGTCTTGGGATCGACCTTGAGCAAGGTGGTCTCCCGCGCCACCGCGCGCAGGAACTGGGCCAGCGGCGAGTCGGGGGCCGACAGGATGCGGGCCACTTCCATGCCCTGGGACATGGACGGCGTCTCGATCAGGCGCACATCGGCCAGGTATTCGTCCCACAGGCGCACGTACTCGTGCAGGTAAAGGCGTTTGATGTCGCGCAGGGTGGCGCCGTCCACCAGGCGCGTCGCCTGGTCCGTCAGCGGCCGTTGCGGGCGACCCAATACCCAGTCCTCCTCGCGCTCGAGCAGGCCCAGGATAGAACCGGCTTCCGGCAGGAACACCTTGTGGTAACCGTCGTGGGTGAACAGCGCCGGGATGCCCTGGGTCAGCGGCTTGCCGCTGGCCCGGGTGAAGACCAGAGCGGACTGCGGCCCGCCCGCTTCCGCCACGGTGAAGTCGACGCGGCTGCCATCCATCAGGCGCAGCTTGAGGCGGCTGTAGGCACGATGGGCGAGGGAGAAGGTCGCCAGTTGCTCGCGCTTCTGCCGCACCAGTTCATCGTCCTGCGGATAGGGCGAGGCGACGGATTTCTCCGCCAACAGGTTGTGCAGGTGACCGAACAGCTGTTCGCGCTGCTGCTGCGACACCGAGATCGGCAGGCTGCGCTCCCACTCCATGCGCACGAAGGCCTCCAGCGCCTCACCATCGTAGTGCGACGGATCGTTGAGCATCAGGTAGGACTTGAGCACCTCGTAGGTGAGTTCGAGGTTGTCTTCCGGCGTGGTCTGCAGCAGGAACTCGAGGCGCCGAACGATGCGCGGCAGCAGGGCCCGCTCCAGCGCGGCCTGGTAGGTGCGCTGGGCCGACGCATCGAGCTTGCCGCCCTGGTAGAGGCCGTAGGTGTAGCCGATCGGCGGCTCCGAGGCGGGGAAGTCGGGGCCGGCGGCCAGGCCGTTCAGCTCGGTGAGCACCGGCACCAGTTCCAGCAGGCTCTCGCCCTCGGAGGCGGCCAGGGTCTGCAACTGGCCGGCCATGCGCTCGGTGCGGCCGTCCACCAGGTCGATATAGCGGCTGTTGTTGCCGAAGCTCAGCGCCCAGGCGCCCAGCGCCAGGACCAGCAGCAGGGCGACGGCGCCGTGGCCGGCGATGCCGAGCAGGCGCTCGCGCCGCTCGGCGCGCTGGTTGCGTCCGGCCAGGTGGGCCTCGGGGAAGATCACCTTGCGCAGCACGTCCTGCAGGAAGTAGCTCCTGCCCGTCCCGGCCGGCGAGGAGCGCAGGGCGACCCGGGCGTCGAAGCCCAGGCTGCGGCCCAGCCCGCCGAGCACGCGGTCGAACGGCGTGCCTTCCTGGGTGCCGCTGGTGAAGTACAGGCCCCGCATCATCGCCTGCCGGGCGAAACGGCTCTCGGCGAACACGTCCTGCAGCAGTTGCCGCAGCACCGGGATCAGGGCGTGGAAGTGCTGCGGCAGGGCGTAGGCGCAGGCGCGGCGCGCGGTGTCGTGCTCGGCGAGCATCAGTTCGGGCATCTCGTCGAACAGGCGGTGGGCCAGCAGCTCCAGCTCGCCCTGCAGGGCCTGGCCGAGCGCCTCGCCCTGCAGGCCTCCATCGGCGCTGTAGGGCAACGTCACGCCCCAGACCTGAGCCCGCTCCTCCTTGCTCAGCGTGGCGAAGTATTCGTTGAAGCCGCCCAGCAGGTCGGCCTTGGTGACCAGCACATAGACCGGGAAGGAGATGCCGAGGGCGTCGTGCAGTTCGTTCAGGCGCGCGCGCAGGCGGGCGGCGTGCTTGCCCCGCTCCGCCTCGCTGGCGCCGAGTAGGTCGGAGACCGAAACGGTCAGCAGCGCGCCGTTGAGCGGCTGGCGCGGGCGGAATTTCTTCAGCAGGCCGAGGAAGCCTTCCCACTCCGCCTTGTCCGCGGCGGCATCGCTTTCATGGGTGGTGTAGCGGCCGGCGGTGTCCAGCAGGACGGTCTCGTCGGAGAACCACCAGTCGCAGTTGCGCGTACCGCCCACGCCCTTGACGCTCTCGCGGCCGAACTCCTCGGCCAGGGGGAAGCGCAGGCCGCTGTTGATCAGCGCGGTGGTCTTGCCGGAACCGGGCGCGCCGATGAACACGTACCAGGGAATCTGGTAGACGTACTTCTGCCGCAACCGGGCGAACCAGCCCTGCTCGCGGTCCTGGAAGCGGACCTGCTTGAGCTTCTCCAGGGCCTGCTCGAAGTTGCCGCGCAGCTCTTCCAGGGCGGCGTCGGTCGGCTGCTCGGGCGTCGCCCCCGCGCGGGCATTGGCGATGGCATTTAGCAGCCTGGCGTTGACGTGCTGCCGGCGCCAGAACAGCACCAGCAGGCGCAGGGCGAGCAGCCCCAGGACGATACCGATCGTCCACAGGCGGGCCGGCACCGGCTCCAGTGGGCGCCAGTCGGCGAAGGCGAACAGCGGCCCCAGGAACCAGATGACCAGCACCAGCGCGAGCAGGCCGAGCGCGATGAAGACGTAGCGGTTGAACAGCAGGGAGAACAGCCAGCGCATTTATCGGATCTCTTTCTGCAGGTCGGCGGCGGAGGCGAAAACCGTGATGTCGACGCGGCGGTTGAGCGCACGGTTGGCCGGCGTGTCGTTCGGCGCGACCGGTTCGGCCGAGCCGCGCCCCTGGGCGGAAACGCGCCCGGGCTCGCGGATGTGCTCCTCGAGCATGGCCGAGACGTTGCCGGCCCTTTCCATGGACAGGTGCCAGTTGGACGGGAAGCGCAGGGTGCGGATCGGCACGTTGTCGCTGTGGCCGACCACGGTCACCTTGCCGTTGACCTGGTCGATCTCCTCGCCGATGCGACGCAGGATGGCGTGGAAGCGCGGGCGGATGTTCGGGCTGCCGGAGTCGAACAGGCCGTCGCCGAGGATGGAGACCGTGCTCTGCTCCGGCGCCTCGCGCACCGAGACCAGGCCGGCGCGGATCTCCGGTTCGAGGAAGCGCGAGAAGCGGATCGGCGGCTCGCTGCTGCGCGTCACCACCGGCATGTCGGGCAGCTTCAGCGCGCCGATGGCGATGAAGGCGCTGTCGGAGCGGTCGGCCAGGTGGAAGGCGAGCAACATGTAGACGCCGAAGCCGATCAGCAGCGCGGTCAGCGCCGACACCCACACCGGCAGCACGCGCCAGACCGCGGGCAGCTCGCGGGTGATGCCCTCCCAGTGCGGCGAGAGCGCCTTGAGCCGATCGCCGCGCACCTCGCGGATGATCTCCGCCAAACGCCGGCGCAGGCTTTCCAGCTGGCTCTGGCCGTTGTTGACGATGCGGTAGCGCCCCTCGAAGCCAAGGGAGATGCAGTAGTACATCAGCTCCAGCAGGTCGCAGTGCTGGCGCGGCGACTGGGCCAGCTTGCTGAGCAGCTGGAAGAACTTCTCGCCGCCCCAGGTCTCGTTGTGGAAGGTCACCAGCAGGCTGTGCCGCGACCACACTCCGGAGCCGCCCCAGGGCGTCTGCGCCGCGGTCTCGTCAAGCACCGTGCACAGGCAGTAGCGGGCGGCGATCAGGGTTTCGTGGGAGATGCCTTCGTGGCGCGCGCGGGTCTCGAAGTTGCGCACTTCCTGGGCGAGGTGGTCGCGCAGACGCTCCGGATCGGAGTTATGCACCAGGGTGCGGATCTGGTAGATCAGGTTGAGCAACGGGTTGGCCGCCGCCACCAGCGGGTTGCTGCCCGAGTGGATGTCGGGCAGGTCCGCCAGGGGCGCCGCTGCGTTCATGGCACCCATGGCGGGCGCCTCGCCGCCCGGATTCGGCATCACGAAGGTGCGATCTTCTCCGGACGAGGGGTTGAGTGCGTTCAGATTAACCATGAGTCATGCGCTTCTGATTGGGAGCGGGCTCAGCGACGAATCGCCCAGCATTCGAGCTCGATGTCGGGGAAGTCGCCGGCGATGTGCAGGGCCAGCGCGCCGGACGCCTGCAGCTGCGTCCACAGGTCGCCGACGGTGTCCATCTCGAAGTAGTGGTAGCCGGCGTGGTACGGGATCTGCCGCGGCGCGATCGGCAGCGAGCGCAGCGCGATGCCGGGCAGGTGCAGGTTCACCAGATCGCGGATGCGATCCACCGGGCCGATCTTCACCTGGCTGGGGAAGCGCGCGCGCAGGGTCTCGGGCGCGATGCTGGAATGCACCGCCAGCACGAACTGGGCGTTGCGCAGCAGCTCGCCGTCGGCCACCTGGCCCACGCGGACGCCGTAGTTGCGGTCGATCAGCTCGATCTGCACGGCATTCTGTTCCAGCACCGAGGACAACGCGTTGCGCAGCGCCACCATCAGCGGCGGCATGCAACGCTGGAGGTCGTCGTGGCTGTACTTCGGCCACTCCGGGGCGCGCCGGTCCCGCTCGGAGAAGGTCGCCAGCTCACCCGCCAGTTGCGCCAGGGCGACGTAGAAACGCTCGGGATGCACGCCCGGCGCCGCGAGCATGTGGGCCAGCAGCGGCTGGGCCCGGTTGAGCAGTTGCAGGAGGAGGAACTCGCCCACTTCGGAAACGCCGCCACGCCCCGGCTGGGACAGACGCTCGGCGAGCACGTCGGCCCGCTGGTTGACCAGCCCGTGGGCCTCGTTGAGCATCGACACCAGGCCGTGGCTGGCATGGCAGGTCACCACGGGCGGCAGGTAGTGGTTGTCCAACACCAGTTGCCTGTCGCTGCGGCACTCGACGACGCGGGCCACGCCGACGCCCAGCCAGGCATCGGTCATGTCCCGCTCCAGCATCAGGCGCAGGCGCGGCTCGGCCAGCTGCAACTCGGCCGGCTCGCCCGCCACCGAGTTGACGTCGCCGACCAACGCATCGTGGACGGTGTAGCGGGCCAGCGAGCGGGGCCGCTCCTCGAACAGGACTTCCTCGGTGCCGGGCCGACGCAGCGGCAGCGCCAGGTAGACCATCTGCTCAACCACACCCTCGGTGAAGTCCAGCGGCTCCGGGCATTCGCATTGCAAGGGGAACGAGAAGGGCGTGCCATCCGGCAGCAGGCCTTCCGCCTCGACGATGGCCAGCTTGCCCAGGGCGAGCGCCGCCAGGTCGAACTTGAGGACCCTCGCCCCCCAGAAATAGGGCTCTCCCGCCAGGTTCCGGCTGTGCGAGAAAAACTCCAGATAACGCTCTTGCTGCTGGAAGTGCTGCGGGCGGAGGAACATCCCCTCCGACCACACCACCCGTTGATAACCCTTGCTCATGTCCCCTCCTGGACCAGATTCCCTGACGGCCACCGCTACTGCGCGGCGGGCGCCGACAACTTCACCTCACTGGCCTCCAGACGAATCGCGTAGTCCAGCGACTTGCGCGACCAGCGCAGGAATTCGGGCAGCTCGAACCAGGGCGCCTTCGGCTCCGGGATCGCCGCGACCTGGCGCCAGACGCTCGCTTCCAGGTCGCGATACCCCACCAGGACCGCCAGCGCGCGGCCGTCCAGCTCGACCTGGTAATCACGGACCGACGACTCGCCCGGGCTGATCATGAACGCCTCGCGGTGCAGCAGGTCGCCGGCCAGTACGGCCTCGTCACGCTCGGCGAGCGTGAAGTAGTCGGTCGAGGAGAAGGTCGCCGCGTCGCGCAGCCGGAACAGGCGCACGGCGACCGGCGAAGGCCGCCCGTTGATGTCCGGGTTGAGCGTCTCGGACGCGGAAAGCTCGACGCGGATGGACACCGGCTCGGGCGGCTTGGGCGTGGAGGAGCAACCGGCCAGGCTCAGGGCGGCGAGCGCCACGCAGGCGGCGCCCATGCGCGCGGGCTTCACGCGGCGAGCGCCCGGCCGGCGCGGTTCGATGGGCGATACGACGGATACTTTCATTCGACATCCATTGGCAGACAGCAGTGACTTGTTTCAGGACTCGCTCATGGCCGGGACATGCGCTTCCCAGCGCACGGTGATCTCGTTGGGGTTGCCGATCCACACCGCCAGCGCGCTGTAGTTGTCCTGGTCCGGCGAGCCCTGATCGACGATCAGCTTCTCCATCCGCACCAGCCACTCCTCCGCCGCGTTGGCGTGAAGCAGGGCCTCGCTCATCTCGTATTCGCGCACCGCTTCCCAGAAGCCGTCGGTGCAGATCAGGAAGGCGTCCCCCTCCTCCACCTCGAACGGTGTGTCGAGCGCCTGGGCCGGCAGCTCGTCGCCCACGCCCAGCGCGGCGAACAGCAGGTTGCGCTCGGCGTGCCCGCGGACCATGTCCTCCTGCAGCACGCCGGCGTCGACGAAGCTCTGTACGACACTGTGGTCCTTGGTCAGCTGCCGGCAGCCCCGGCGCCGAAACAGGTACAGCCGGGTGTCGCCGACATGGACCCACTGGGCCTGACGCGCGGCCTCGTCGAGAAACAGCGAAGTGACCGTGGCGCTCATGCGCCGCAGCGGGCTAGACAGGCCCTGTCCGTAACGGATGGCGGAGTCGGCCTGGGCCACCAGCCGCTCGATGCTGTCCCGCGTCAGCGAGGGCGCCGAGGAATAGGCGCTGAGCATGGTGCGCACCGCCGTTTCCGACGCCACCTCGCCGCCACCATGACCACCCGCGCCATCGCACACCACGAAGCAGGCTCCGTTGGCGGAGGTCCAGTAGCCGCAGGCATCCTCGTTCTGCTCCCTGCGCCCCAGCCGGGACAGGGTGGCGAACTCCACGCGAGGACCGCCGGCGGCCACGTAGACGGTCATTGTTCCCTCCCCGCGTAGATCTGTTCGATCTCCTGCTCGTAAGCGCGGGCGAAGGCGTTCTCCAGCAGGGTTTCCAGCTCCTCGCGGGCAGCGCCGGCGATCTCGGCGAAGTCGGCGGCGTACAACGACCAGAGCCGCGAGCGGCGCAACGCCGGCAGCATCGACTCCAGCGCGGAAGGCTCGCTGCAGCGGCGCTCGATACGCTCGGGACTGAAACGCCCCACCAGTTCGTACATGGCGCTGCGGGAGCCGGCCAGCAGCGCCACCTGGTGGGCAGCCAGGTCGTCGAAGGCATCCTCGATCGCCCGCTGCGGCGCCATGAAACCGGGGAAGCGGGTGCCCAGCAGATGGACGATCGCGGACTGCCCGTCGGGAGAGAACTTCAGCGGGTTGTTGCCCTGGGTGGCGATGATGGTGACGCCCGCGCGCATCTCGTGCTTGGCGGCGGAGCGGGCGTGGATGAGGCGCACCGTGCCGGCCGTCATCTCGGAAAAGAGCCGGCCCAGGTTTTCCATGAACTCGGTGGAGACCGCAGGCAGCGACGAGGGAGCAACGCCACACCCCCTGGCGAAGGCGGCGCGCAGATCATCGTCGCCCGCTTCGGCAGCAGGCTCGGCTGGGCGCTCGACGGGGCGCGGTTTCACGAGTTGCACGGGTGTGCTTTTCTCGGGCTCGACCGGTGCCGGCTGCTCGATCACGGGCTCGGGCTTCGGCGGCTCACTGGCGACGGGCTCGATGACGAGTGGCGGGGCAGCCGGGCTGGGCACGGGCTGTTGTTCGGCAACGGGGATGACCACGGACGGCGTATGGAACAGCGCATCGACTTCCAGGCCGTGGTCGAGCGCCAGGCTGCCTTCGACCAGGGCCATGTCGCCGACCTGCCCGCCGAGCAGCGCCAGCGGGTCGACGTTGCGCGAGGTGTCGAGCATCGGCGCCTGCTGTTTCGGGCTGGCCAGCGGATCGTCGATGGTGATCTCGCCGCGCAGAGGCAGCTCCGCGATCATCGACGGCGCATCGGCGGCGACGAAATCGGCCAGGGACAGTTCTTCGGGGGCATGGCTGCGCTCGTCCGGCCGCTGGGGCACGGCGAACACGTCGAAATCGGCGGGAATGGTCGCCCTGGCGACGGGCTCGGCGGCGGGAGCGACGGCAGCCACTTCGGCCACGCCGCGCAGGCCCAGCACGTAGCGGCCGAACACCGCGCGCCCGCTGCTGCGCATGAGCGCGGACTCGCCGGGACCGATGCTGACGCCGTCGATCAGGATGGCGCTGCTGGAGCTGACATTGGCCACACGCACCGCGTCGGCGCCGGCCGGCGCCAGCTTCGCCTGGAAGCGGGAGACGAGACGCTCCGGGTCCTGCAGGACCAGATGATTGTCCGGGCTGCGCCCGACCGTCAGCTCGCCGGCCCCCGTCACGCATCCGCTCAATTCGGATGCCAGTGGCTTTCCATCGTACGAAAGAACGACCAGTTCGATCCCTGATCCAGGCATGCCTACCTCCTTGTAGCAAAGCATCACCGCGACAAAAAACGCCGGGCGGACGTCCCTTTATGGAAGCGTCCGAGCGATGTGTTTTCCGTGTGCCATCCATGTCATTCCGAATGCATCGGATGGAACACCGTTGTTCGCGGCGCAGACGATAACCTCTATCCGTTCCGGTTAAAACGACCTAAAACGAGAACCTACGCGCAAACCGAGCAACACATTTGAATTAAAGTCCGCGGCAGTTTTTCCTCAGCACCCGACGAGAAGCAATTCGGCATGGACGCCACCGCAAGCAACTACACCTCCCAGAATCCCTCTCGGGTCCGCCAGGACGATTCCCGCCCGGCCGGCGCACTTCCCTCGGGCACCCAGCTCTACGAATTCACCCTCACCTCGACTCTCGGCGAGGGCGGTTTCAGCATCGTCTACGCCGCGCGGGACAACCGCCTGCACCGCGACGTCGCCATCAAGGAATACATGCCGGCGGCCTTCGCCAGCCGCAGCGACAAGGCCAGGATCGAGGTGCGTTCGGAGCGCCACCGCTCCGCGTTCGATACCGGCATGCACAGCTTCATCGACGAGGCGCGACTGCTGGCCAGGTTCAAGCACCCGGCCCTGGTCGAAGTGCTGCGCTTCTGGGAAGACAACGGCACCGCCTACATGGCCATGCCCCGCTACAGCGGGCAGACGCTGCGGCAGATCCTGCGGGACAACGGCGGGCAGTGCGACGAACAATGGCTGCGCGGCATCGTCGCGCCCATGCTCGATGTGCTGGAAATGCTCCACGCCCACGACATCTTTCACCGCGACGTGGCGCCGGACAACATCATCATCCAGAACGACGGCACGCCGGTGCTGCTCGACCTGGGCTCCGCGCGGCGTGTGCTCGGCGATGCCAACCAGGCGCCGACGGTCATCGTCAAACCCGGCTACGCGCCCATCGAACAATACGCCGAAGACCTCTCCACGCCCCAGGGGCCGTGGACGGACATCTACGCCCTGGGCGCGGTCCTGCACCTGGCGGTGACCGGCATGGCACCGTCCGCCTCGGTCTCGCGCCTGATGAAGGACAACCTGGAGCCGCTGTCGGGCCGCGACTTCCCCGGCTTCTCCGAGGCATTTCTCCGCACCATCGACCACTGCCTGGCACTGCAGCCGGGCGACCGCCCGCAGGCCATCGCCCAACTGCGCGAACTGCTGGGCATCGACGGGACCGTGCAGGCGCGCCCGCTGCCCACTCCGCCGACGACACCACGCGCCCGGCCGGCCGTCGCGGCGGACGACGCGAAGACCATCATCCTCTCCAGCGAGCAGATGGCCGACCTGATGGCCCAGGCCGTCGGCGGGCAGGCCGCGCCGCAGCTACCGGACCCGTTCCAGCTGCCCTCCGCCACCGCCAAGCAGGAGGCCGAGGAAACCAGCTTCCCGGAGATGGAAGAACTGCTCAACGGCGACTCGAAGCGCAACGCGGGGAAAGTCGCCGTGCCCTCCGTCACGCACGCGGCTCCCGCACCGTCACCCGCTCGTGCCGCGCCCGCCGCCAAGTCGCGGGCTCCGCTGATCGGTCTCTCGGCAGCAGCCTGCCTGCTCGTCGCCGGCGCGGTCGGCTGGGGACTCTGGAGCGGCCGCGACGACACGGACACGCAAACGGCCCTGGCCCAGGCGACAACGACAACCGTCCCCGAACCCGTGGCCAAGTCCGAGATCGTGACGCCACCCGCCGTACAGCCCGTTGAGGGGACACCGGCCGCGAGCGAACCCGCCTTCATCGAGACGCCTGCGTCCGTCAGTGAACCGCTGCCGCCCGTGCACGCGGTCGCGCCGGAGCCAGTACCCGTACAGGTCGTGGAACCGATACCGCAGCCGATGCCCGAGCCGGCACCGGCACCGCAGGTCGCGGTGGAGCCCCGCCCCGCCGCCACCGCGCGCGCCAGCGAAGCGACTCCGCCTCCGGCACCCACCCGTTCGCGCCAGCAGCAGGAGGCGGTCGTCGACACCGGCACCGTGCAGATCAACGTGCAGCCCTGGGGCGAGGTCTGGGTCGACGGCAAGAACCACGGGGCCAGCCCGCCGCTGAAGAAGCTCGATCTGCCCGTCGGCGAATACCGCATCGAGCTGCGCCGCCCGAACCAGCCGGCTCTGGTGCACAAGGTCGTGGTCGAGAAGAACGCCACCATCACCCTCAACCAGGGCGTCCAGACCAGCGCCAAAGCCACGCAGAAACCCGCCTCTCCGGCCGCCGCAGCGCCTGCCGCCGCTACCAAGCCGGCCGCCCCGGAGAAAGGCGGCAAGGGCACCCTGGCCCTGCGCATCCAGCCCTGGGGCGAGATCTGGGTAGACGGCGTCAAGCGCGGCGTCAGCCCGCCCCTGCAAGAGATCCAGCTGCCGGCCGGCGCGCGCACCATCGAGATCCGCAACCCCAGCTTCCCCAGCCAGAGTCGCAAGCTTGACGTGCCCGCCAACCGTCGCGTGACGCTGCAGCACAGCTTTCAGTGAACCCGCTTCCCCAAGAGTCGTAACGCATGAAGATGACCCGCATCACCACCGCCTCGCTCCTGATGGCCGTCCTCGCCTCCACCCTGGCCGGATGCGCCAAGGAAAAGCCTCTGCCGCCGCCCCCGCCGACCGCGGAGGAAATCGCGGCCCAGCAGCGTGAGGAGCGGGGCAAGCAGAGCCTCATGGAAGGCATCCGTCTGTACCAGGGCGGCAACTACTTCATGGCCGAGAACAAGTTCCTCGCCCCGGAGATCTGGGAAGCCAGCACCGGCACCCAGCTCCAGGCCCTCAAATACCTGGCCTTCAGCTACTGCGTCACCGAGCGCAACGCGCAATGCCGGTACGCCTTCGAGCGCGCCCTGCAGATCGATCCTTCGTTCAGGCTGGACAGCGCCGAGGACGGCCACCCCCAGTGGGGACCGGCGTTCCAGCAGGCCAGTGAACGACCGGTCAAGCCGTCCCACCCCTGATAGCCGGGCTTTCGCATGAACCTCGACATAGATGCGCTGCTGGCACCAGTCGCGACCGACCAACCGGGCGGCAGGCCACTCGACTACGACAACGAATTCCTCGAACTCGAACGGGAAATGCAGGGCACGCCGGAACAGCAGTACGGCGATACCCTGATTCCCGCCCAGGAGCCCGACTGGTCGACGGTCCTGCAGGCGGCCAGATCGCAACTGTCGCGCAGCAAGGACTTCCGCCTCGCCGTCGCCATCACCCGCGCCCTCACCCGCCTGCATGGCCCGCGCGGCACCGCGGAGGGACTGGCGCTGGTCATCGAGATGACCCGGCGCTACTGGCAGGACGGCCACCCGGCACTGCACGAAGACGGCGAGGAAGACCTGCTGCCCCGGGGCAATGCGCTGGCCGGCCTCGCGGCCGCCGGTGGGCTGCCCAGCGACCTGCGCTGCGCCGAGATCGGCAGCCGCCAGTTGGGCAAATTGACACTGGGCACCCTCGAACGCATCGCCCTGTCCCGGGAAGACGTCTCGGGCGAACCCCTGCAGCGCGATCAGCTGCCACGCTTCCTGCGCGACGAACTGGAATCCGGCAACCAGGACCTGCTGGCACTGCCCTGCATCCGCGAGCGGGTCCAGGAGCTGCGCGGCCTGCTCTCGCCAGCACTGGGCACCGAACATGCACCGGATTTCTCCAGCATCCTCGGCCTCACCGAGCTGCTCGCGCCCTCGGCCAGCACAGCCGAACAGGCCATCGACGAATCCTCCGAGCCGGCGACGACCGACGCACCTGCCGCTCCCCGTCTCGGCCCCGCCGGGGCGACCAGCCGCAGCGATGCCATCGCCATGCTGGACGCGGTCTGCGAATTCCTGGAAAGGAACGAGCCGGCCAACCCCGCCCCGCTGCTCATCCGTCGGGCGCGCAACATGATCGGCCAGGACTTCCTCGCCATCCTGCGCGACCTGGCGCCGGCCGGCCTGCAACAGGCAGAGCTGATCGCCGGCCTGAGCAGACAGGACTGACTCCCCCACCCCCTGAACCTAGAAGTTTCATGGAGAGAAACCAATGAGCAATCCACGCCACGAGACGGTTAACCGAAAGAGCAGCCAGAAGTTCATTGCACGCAACCGCGCTCCACGCGTGCAGATCGAATACGACGTCGAGCTGTACGGCTCGGAGAAGAAGATCCAGCTGCCCTTCGTCATGGGCGTCATGGCCGACTTGGCGGGCAAGCCGAAGGAGGCCCTGCCGGCCATCGCTGACCGCAAGTTCCTGGAAATCGACATCGACAACTTCGATGAGCGCATGAAGTCGTTGCAGCCCCGGGTGGCGTTCGCCGTGCCGAACACCCTGACCGGCGAAGGCAACATCGCCATCGACATCACCTTCGAGAGCATGGACGACTTCTCCCCGGGCGCCGTCGCCAGGAAAGTCGACGCCCTCTCCCAGCTGCTCGACGCGCGTACCCAGCTGAACAACCTGCTGACCTACATGGACGGCAAGACCGGGGCCGAAGAGCTGATCGGCAAGGTGCTGCAGAACCCGGCGCTGCTGAAGACCCTGGCCACGGCACCACGCGCCGAAGCCATCGAACCAGAAAGCAGCGAAGCCTGATCAAGGGAGACCCGACATGACGGCCATTCAAGCCAGCAACCAGCAGCAACTGGAAGCGCTGCACGGAGACGACTTCTCCGCGCTGCTGCAGAAGGAATTCAAGCCCAAGACCGACGAGGCGCGGGAGGCGGTGCAGAACGCCGTCCGCACCCTCGCCGAGCAGGCCCTGGTCAACTCCACGACCCTGAGCAACGACGCCTACAAGGCTATCGAGGCGATCATCGCGGAGATCGACCACAAGCTGTCGGAGCAGATCAACGCGATCATCCACCAGCCCGACTTCCAGCAGATCGAGAGCGCCTGGCGCGGCCTGCACCATCTGGTGAACAACACCGAAGTCGACGAGATGCTGAAGATCCGCGTGCTGCCCATCTCCAAGAAGGAGCTGCACCGCACCCTGCGCCGCCACAAGGGCATCGGCTGGGACCAGAGCCCGATCTTCAAGAAGGTCTACGAGCAGGAATACGACCAGTTCGGCGGCACGCCGTACGGCTGCATCGTCGGCGACTACTTCTTCGACCACTCCCCGCCGGACGTGGAGCTGCTCAACGAGATGTCCAAGATCGCCGCGGCCTCGCACTGCCCCTTCATCGCCGGCGCGGCGCCCTCGGTCATGCAGATGGAATCCTGGCAGGAGCTCGCCAATCCGCGCGACCTGACCAAGATCTTCGAGAACACCGAATACACCGGCTGGCGCAGCATGCGGGCCTCGGAAGACTCGCGCTATATCGGCCTGGCCATGCCGAGGTTCCTCGCCCGCCTGCCCTATGGCGTGCGCACCAACCCGGTAGATGAATTCGACTTCGAGGAAGATACCGACGGCTCGGATCACAGCGGCTACTGCTGGGCCAACTCGGCCTACGCCATGGCCGTGAACATCAACCGTTCGTTCAAATACTACGGCTGGTGCACCTCGATCCGCGGCGTCGAATCCGGCGGCGCCGTCGACGACCTGCCGACCCACACCTTCCCCTCGGACGATGGCGGCGTCGACATGAAATGCCCGACGGAGATCGCCATTTCCGACCGTCGCGAAGCGGAGCTTGCCAAGAACGGCTTCATGCCGCTGATCCACCGCAAGAACTCCGACATGGCCGCCTTCATCGGCGCCCAGTCGCTGCAGAAGCCGACCGAGTACTACGACCCGGACGCCACCGCCAACGCCAACCTGGCGGCGCGCCTGCCCTACCTGTTCGCCTGCTGCCGGTTCGCCCACTACCTGAAGTGCATCGTCCGCGACAAGATCGGCTCGTTCCGCGAGCGCGAGGACATGCAGCGCTGGCTCAACGACTGGATCATGAACTACGTCGACGGCGACCCCTCGAACTCCTCCCAGGAAACCAAGGCGCGCAAGCCCCTGGCAGCGGCCGAGGTGCAGGTCGAGGAAGTGGCGGACAACCCCGGCTACTACACCTCCAAGTTCTTCCTGCGCCCGCACTACCAGCTGGAAGGCCTGACCGTATCGCTGCGCCTGGTCTCCAAGCTGCCGTCGGTGAAGAACGCCACCAGCTGACGGAGCGCCCCGGCGGCCCTGGCCGCCGGGTATTGCGCAAGTGCACTGGACACCACCACTTCAATTTCCAGACAGAAGGCAGGACGACTCAAGCAGAAAAGCGACAACCCTAAAAAGCCAACCACCACTAGGCCGAATGGCGGCCAATCAACATCCATTTCAAAAGGAATATAGAAATGTCTTCACTCCAGGATTTCTTCATCAAGATCGACGGCATTCCGGGCGAGTCCAAGGACTCCAAGCACTCCGGCCAGATCGACGTTCTCCAGTGGGGTTACTCCGTCAGCCAGACCTCCACCTCCCACACGGGCGGCGGCTCCGGCGCGGGCAAGGCCAACTTCGGCGAGCTGCACTTCACCCACTACGTGGACAAGGCGACGCCCAACCTCATGAAGTACTGCGCCAGCGGCAAGCACATCCCCACCGTCGAAGTCTCCTGCTGCAAGGTCGGCGACGGCTCGCAGGAATACATGAAGATCACGCTGAACGAAGTGCTCATCACTCACGTGAGCCCGATGGGCTCGACCAGCGACCCCCGTGTCACCGAATCGGTCGGCATGTCCTACGGCAAGGTCAAGGTCGAAGTGAAAGAGCAGAACACCGACGGCTCCATGGGCGCCACCGTCACCGGTACCTGGGACGTCAAGCAGAACAAGGAATAAGTTCGTGCGACGGGCCGGAGGGAAACCTCCGGCTCCGTCAGGAGCGGTCGATCCTGCCTCCAGTCCGATACACAGCTGAGCGAGTGAAGCCCAGCCGAACTGACGTAAGTTCGACACGCCTCATCCGGATTGCAAACATGAATGTTGTACAGAAGATCCTCTTCATCCTTCTGATGGCTGGACTCGTTGCAGGGTGCACCGCACCCGCCGTGACAACCCTTTCCTACAGCGGCCCCTTCAAGCTGGATATCCCCATCCGGGAATTCGAGGGCGCCACGATCTTTCATACGGAACAGTTGAGCGTGAAGACGCGCTCGGGCGCGTTGATCTCGGGCATGGCCCTGACGCACCAGACCGAAGAGCTCCCCCAGGACTTCAACCTGCAAGACTATCCGGAATATCTGTTCCGCCTGCGCTCTGCCGAGGCATTGAGCGAAAGCCTTGCAGAGTATTTTCGCAACTCCAGCCAGGAGACCGACCAGTTCTACGGGCTGGATAATCTGCACCGCATCGAGCGATCCGGATACCGGATATACAGCGCCTGCAAGACGGAAAAATGCCTCGCATTGGTCGTGAAGAAGGACGTGGACCAGATTCTGGTGCTGAACGCGGACAAGCTCGAACCCGGCTCATTCGAAGAACTGATCAACGGACTGAAAGGTGTCGCTTACTAGCAAACATCCCTGGATATACCGCCCACATTGACACTAATGGCAGCGTCCCAGCGATAGAGAACAAGATGCTAGACATCAATGATCATGGAAGGATAGAGAAATGCCCCACATGACCTTGGATATCCAAGCCAAAAGAGATGCGCAGATATTTCTGGAAAATCTACAAAAATCCGACGCAGGTGAAATCGACAAGCTAATCGATTCGTACAGGTTTGGAAATGAGCCAGCCTGGCATAGATTTACCAAAGGCGCCTACAACCACCCAATTACCTGGTGGATAGGGCTGCTGCAGATTCAAATGCAATTAGGCATTTGGGGACACACCAGGAAATCTCAAGCACAAATAGCAGCAAACCAATTATCCCAAACTTTGAATCTAGCAACAGACAACGCAAACAAAGATATCCTTTACAGGGTATTGGTTTACAATCTCAAATACCGAAAGGCAGACATACTAGGCCGACTTGCGGGTGGTGCATTCACGAACTATGCAAGCACTGGAGGAAAAATCGGCAATAGATCACTGCCTAAAAATGTAAGCAGGACAGTTAGTCTGTCAAATTTTTTGCTGGCGAGCTATGGAGCATCAATAAAGGCCGTAGCCACAGGTCAGAACAAAATAGAACATGTCATCCAGTCGATTCTCACCGGACACCCAAGCGGACCGACACCCTACCCAAGCACTCTCGACCATAAACTATCTGAAGAAGAAATTGGCATATACAACAAAGTAGAAGACTCACTAATTGAAATCAATGCCCTGACTGCAATTTCATCCACACCAACGCCCATAGCAGAGTTCTGTCTTCGCCCGGAAAACATTAATATAAAAGGGCTTTGCAAATGAAAAAATACATTCAAGGCTCATTAAAAATCATCTACACCCTTGCAGAGCAATTCGTATTCTACATCGCAATCATTACTGCACTCCTATACTGGATATCTTTTGGGAACGCATACATAGCAATATCAATTTTCATTTTAATTTGTATACTTTTCTGGGTGATACCCTCAGCACTAAAAAAGAAATATAGAACTCGAAACCATAAAGATAGCACTTTAAATTGACACAATTCCATCCACTTCGCTCACCATCAATGGCAGATGCGAAATCGGACGATATTTTTACCATGACCTTGATTGCAGCCCTTATATTCTTTCCCCTAGGACTACTTACCCTACTGACTCCTGCGCCATGTGCAAATAGGGTGAGCGCTTTCTACCGACGCTATCCACTGATACGTCATGCACCCACCTCTCAATTCACTTTGCATCCGAGCTATGCTCGAGCATTTGGACTGGCTTTATTAATGGCCGGCTCGGCCCTGTTTGTATTGAATTGAGCGTGTCCAATGAAATTAGCAAAGACAAAGCCAAAGATACGGAAGTTTACCGCATCAACATTCAATACTATGGCCTTGCCGAGTTCGGATGGAGGCCGACTCAGACATGAATGGGATCAAACCCCTGGATATACGCGCATGCTCGCCATCATCCAGCCCTGATTGAACACACCAAATAAATCCGACTTCGGCACACCAGCCAAGGATAGGCATCGATGAACCAGCCCATCAGCTCCACCCTGTTCCACACTCCGCTCGACGAGCAGGTCGCCCAGCTGACCCAGCAGATTCGTCGCGCGCCGGCGGACGCCAGGCTGCGTGTCCACTACGCGCAGTTGTGCATGGTGAAGGGTGACTGGGAGCGTGCGGTCGCGCAGTTGCAGACCGTCGCGCAGCTCGATGCCAAGTGCATTCCCATGGCCCAGGCCTACCGCGAGGCCATTCGCTGCGAGCGCGCCCGCGAGCGGGTGTTCGCCGGGGAGCTGGAGGTCAAGAGCATCGGCCAGCCCAGCGACTGGCTGCCGCTGCTGGCCCGGTCGCTGGCTTGCCGCGCCGGCGGCGATGCCGTGCAGGCGGCCGAACTGCATGCGCAGGCGTTCGAGCAGGCCGGCGAAACGCCGTTCCTCCTCGATGGCGAGCAGGTCGAGTGGATTGCCGACGGCGACTCCAGGCTCGGCCCAGTCTGCGAACTCTTCCTCAACGGCCAGTACTACTGGCTGCCGTTCGAGAACATCCAGCGCCTGGAGATCGACGCGCCGACCGACCTGCGCGACCTGGTCTGGCTGCCCGCGCGGGTGACGCTGAGCAATGGCGGCCAGCACCCCGTGCTGCTGCCCGCCCGCTATCCCCTCAGCCATACCGAGGGCCAGGACGCGCTGGCACTGGCCAGCCTGACCGAATGGCGCCCGCTCGGAGACGAGCTGTGGGCCGGCGTCGGGCAGCGCATGCTGGTCAGCCCGGCCGGCGAGCATCCGCTGCTCGCCGTGCGCGAGCTGTCCTCCCTGGCCGGCCAGCCATGAAACCGCACAGCGTACGCAGCAACCGGCTGATGCCGGCCCTGCTGGACCGCCTGACCGACCACGCGCCGCAGAGCAGCAGCGAGGCGCCCCACGAGCGTCTCATCAGCCGCTCCGACTTTCGCGAAAGCGTCCTGCGCGACCTGTCCTGGCTGCTCAACACGGTGAACGCGGAGTCGACCACCGACTTCGAGCAGGCCGAGCGCGCCCGCGTGTCGGTGGTCAACTTCGGCATCCCGGCGCTGTCCGGCCGCCAGCTGGCCGCCGCCGACTGGAAGGAGGTCGAGGCGACCCTGCGCACGGCCATCGCCACCTTCGAGCCGCGGATACTGCCGGAGTCCCTGGAGATCCGCGTGCTGCCCCCGGTCGCCGGGCTGGCCTCGCGCAACCGCCTGTCCCTGGAAATACGCGGCCAGCTCTGGTCCGAGCCCTACCCCATGGAGCTGCTGCTGCGCTCCCACGTCGACCTGGAGTGCGGCCAGGTGTCCCTGGAAAACGTCGCGAGGTCATGACATGGATCCCAGGCTGCTGGACTACTACAACAGCGAACTGGCCTACCTGCGCGAACTGGGTGCGGAGTTCGCCGGGCAGTATCCCAAGGTCGCGGCGCGGCTGGGCATGCGTGGCACGGAAGTGGCGGACCCCTATGTAGAACGCCTGCTGGAAGGCTTCTGCTTCCTCACCGCGCGCATCCACCTGAAGATGGATGCCGAGTTCCCGCGCTTCTCCCAGCGCCTGCTGGAGGTGGTCTACCCCAACTACCTGGCGCCCACGCCGGCCATGTGCATCATCCAGTTCTCGCCCGGCGAGATGAGCGGCAACCAGGAGAACGGCTTCGTCATCGAGCGCGGCACCCGGCTGAAGGAGCCCCTGCAGGGCGAGCGCAAGACCCAGTGCGAATTCCGCACCGCCCACGCCGTGGAGCTGTGGCCCCTGACCCTGGCCAGCGCCCGCTTCGAGGCCGCGCCCGCCGACATCCGCCTGCCCCGCGCCACGCTCGGCAGGACGGTCAAGTCGACCCTGCACCTGCGCTTCGACTTCACCAGCGCCCACAACGGCAGGGCGCCGGGGCTCGATCGCCTGTCGCTGCACCTGCGCGACAGCGGCCAGCTCGCCTCGCACCTGTACGAGCTGCTCTGCGGCCACACCCTGGGCGTGGCCGTGCGCCCCGTCGACACCAGTGGCTGCGGCTGGACGCTCCTGCCGGCGAGCGCGCTGCAGCCGGAGGGGCTGTCCGAGGAAGAATCGCTACTGCCCTACTCCGCCCGCGGCTTCCAAGGCTACCGGCTGCTCCACGAATACTTCGCGATGCCGGCGCGCTACCACTTCGTCGCCATCGAGGGGCTCGGCCCGGCGCTGGAGCACAGCAGCGCGGCCAGCGGCTTCGAGGTGCTGATCCTGCTCGACCGCGATGCCAGCGAATACGAGACGCTGGTCGGCCCCGAGCACTTCGCCCTGTTCTGCACCCCGGCGGTGAACCTGATCGACATGCGCTCCGACCGGGTCCCGGTGGCGGACAACCGCAACGAGTTCCACGTGGTGCCGGACCGCGCCCGGCCGATGGACTACGAGGTGTACAGCGTCGCCCTGGCCGAGGGCTTCGGCCAGGACAACGCGGTGGAAGCCGAATTCCGCCCGTTCTACACCTGCGTCGCCCAGGATCGCAGTGAGCACGGCACCTACTTCTCCGTGCGCCGCGAACCGCGCCGCCCCTCCGACAGCACGCTGCGCAAGGGCGCCCGCACTACCTACATCGGCTCCGAGGTGTTCCTCAGCCTGGTCGACCGCAACGAGGCGCCCTACGCCGGCACCCTGCGCCAGCTGGGCGTGCAGATGACGGTCAGCAACCGCGACCTGCCCATGCTGATGTCGGTCGGCAGCAACCAGGACCTGATTCCGCTCGGCTCGCTGCCGGTCTCCGCGGTGCGCATCATCGAGGGGCCGACCAAGCCGCAGCCGGCGGCGCCCGAGGGCGAGCTGACCTGGCGCCTGATCAGCCAGCTGGGGCTCGGCTACCAGACCCTGACCGACCTGACGCCCGAACAGGGCGCCGAGGCCCTGCGCGAGCTGCTGACCCTGTACGGGGCCCAGGGCGACGCGGCCATCGCCCGCCAGGCGCGCGGCCTGCTCGGCGCCAGCCTGACACCCGTCACCCGGCGCCTGCCCGGGCACGGCCCGCTGGCCTTCGGCCGTGGCGTCGCCATCGACCTGAAGGTCGACGAGGCCCAGTTCGCGGGCAGCAGCGCCTATCTGTTCGGCGCCGTGCTGGAGCGCTTCCTCGCTCGCCACGTCGGCCTCAACACCTTCATCGAAGTGCGCCTGGACAGCGCCCAGCGCGGCCGCATCGGCCAGTGGGCGCCGCGCTTCGGCACGAGGCCGGTGGCATGACGGGCACCACAGACTTCTGGCAGCGGCTCGGCGAGCGGCCCTACGACTTCGACCTGTTCGCCGCCCTGCGGCGCATCGAATCGCTGCACCCGCAGAGCCCGCGCCTGGGCCACTCGCAGCGCCCGCAGCAGGACCCCATCCGCCTGGGCCAGGCGCCGTCCACCTCCTTCGCCCCCGCCACCCTGGCCGGCCTGGATGAACGCCGGGCGGCTGCCAAGCTGCGCATCTTCAGCTTCGGCCTGTTCGGGCCCAACGGCCCGCTGCCGCTGGCCCTGACCGAATACGCGATGGAGCGCGCCAACCACCACGGCGACGAGACCCTGTCGGCCTTCGCCGACATCTTCCATCACCGGCTGATCCAGCTGTTCTACCGCGCCTGGGCCTCGGCCCAGTCCACGGTGAGCCTGGACCGCGATCAGGACGACAGCTTCACCCGCCACGTGGCGAGCCTCGTCCACCACGGCCTCGAATCCCAGCGCGAGCGCGACTCGGTGCCCGACCACGCGCGCTGGAACCACGCCGGCCACCTGGTCCGCCAGGTGCGCAACGCGGAAGGGCTGGAGCGCATCCTGGCCAACTTCTTCCGCATGCCCGCGCGGATCGAGGAGTTCGCCCGGCACTGGCTGCCCCTGCCGGACGACCAGCGCACCCGTCTCGGCGGCGCGAGCAACGCCCAACTGGGCGTCGACGCCGTGGCCGGGCAGGCCGTGCCGGACCGTCAGCACCGCTTTCGCATCCGCCTGGGCGCCATGGGCCTGGCCGACTACGAGAACCTGCTGCCCACCGGCCGCGGCCATCGGCAGTTGCTCGACTGGGCGCGCAGCTACATCGGCATCGAATACGCCTGGGACGTGCGCCTGGTCCTGCACGCCGCCGAAGTGCCGCGGGTATCGCTCGGCGGCGTTACCCGCCTGGGCTGGACCAGCTGGCTCGGCGCCAGCGCCGCCACGCAGGACCGCGACGACCTGGTCCTCGACCCCGAACACATCGCCGCCACTACCCATTCATACCGTCCGCGGCGAACCGCGGGCTCCCCTTCATCCGAACCAACGAGGTCCCATCCATGAACCCCTTCCGCATCCTCCACCGTCCCCTGCTCTGCGTGGCCCTGCTCGGCTTCACCCTGCCCGGCCACGCCAGCGTGGAGGCCGACATGGCCTTCGCCCTGGACAGCATCTGGCGCATGGAGCGCCCCTCCGTGTCCCTGGCGAGCGAGTCCTTCACCAGCAAGGCCTCCAAGACGGGCACGACGTACCAGGCGAAGGTGAACAACTCGCCCGTCTACCTGATGACCGGCGAGGAGTCGGCCAGCGTCGAGTTCGGCCGCAAGCGCTTCCCCGCCACCGAGAGCCCGTGGGGCGCCCTGCCGCGCCTGGACATGGAGCACGCCCGCCTGCTGGAACTGAGCACCCCGAAGAAGCGCTACTTCGCCTTCGTCGGCCAGGGCAAGGGCCTGTTCTCGGTCGGCGACTGGCAGCGCTACAGCTTCCTCCACGTCGTCGACGTCACCGCGCGCCACGCCCCGGTGTACTACCCGCTGTTCTCCGACGCCTACCTGGGCGAGCGCGTGCTCGGCCGCCTGCCGGGTTCCCCGGTGCTGAACTTCGCCCGCCTGGTGCCGTCGAGCTGGTCCTCGCGGAACGAGCCCAGCGCCTACGAGGTATCCCTCTACGCCCTCAACCCCAAGGGCCCGGAGCGGGTCATCGAGGAAGGCCGTCCCCTCGCCTACTCGCTGCAGCGCCAGGGCGGCACCTGGAAGATCGAGCGCATCCGCAAGACCCCGGTCACCGACGCCCAGGACCAGAACAAGCGTTCCTTCACCGCCCCGAACCTGACCGCCGTTTCGGCCCGCTGAGCAGACGACCATGAGCAACATCAGCCGCGCCGCCCTGTTCGGCAAACTCAACCCGATCCTGTACAAAGCCATCGAGGGCGCCACCGTCTTCTGCAAGCTGCGCGGCAACCCCTACGTGGAGCTGGCGCACTGGCTGCACCAGCTGTTGCAGTTGAACGACAGCGACCTGCACCGGATCGTCCGCCACTACGAACTGGACGAGGCCCGCCTGAACAGCGATCTGGTGCGGGCGCTGGATCGCCTGCCAGCGGGCGCCACCGCCATCAGCGACCTCTCCGAGCACGTGGAGAACGCCGTCGAGCGCGGCTGGGTCTACGCGACGCTGCTGCTGCAGGAAGACCGGGTGCGCGGCGCCTCGCTACTGCTCGGCATCCTCAAGACCACCCACCTGCGCAACGTGCTGGCCACCGTCAGCCGGGAGCTGGCCAATCTTGACGCCGACGCCCTGACCCGCGACCTGCCGCGCCTGCTGCGCGGCTCGCCAGAGGACGACCTGGCCGCCAGCGACGGCAGCCATGTGGGCGGCGAGCCGGGCGAGGCCAGCGGCGCCCTGGCGCCGAGCGGCAAGCAGGACGCCCTCAGCCGCTTCGCCGTCGACCTCACCGCCCGGGCCGCCCAGGGCGAGATCGACCCGGTCACCGGCCGCGACGAGGAAATCCGCCAGATCACCGACATCCTCATCCGCCGCCGACAGAACAACCCCCTGCTGGCGGGCGAGGCCGGGGTCGGCAAGACCGCCGTGGCCGAGGGCTTCGCGCTGCGCCTGGCCAGCGGCGACGTGCCGCCCCAGCTGCGCGGCGTGTCGCTGCTGATGCTCGACATCGGCCTGCTGCAGGCCGGTGCCAGCATGAAGGGCGAGTTCGAACAGCGCCTGCGTCAGGTGATCGACGAAGTCCAGGCCAGCCCCAAGCCCATCATCCTGTTCATCGACGAGATCCACACCCTGATCGGCGCCGGCGGCGCGGCGGGCACCGGTGACGCCGCCAACCTGCTGAAGCCCGCGCTGGCGCGCGGCACCCTGCGCACCATCGGTGCCACCACCTGGAGCGAATACCGCCGCTACATCGAGAAAGACCCGGCCCTCACCCGCCGCTTCCAGGTGATCCAGGTGGGCGAACCCGACGAGCCGGCGGCCATCGGCATGGTCCGTGGCATCGCCGGCGCGCTGGAAAAGCACCACCGGATTCAGGTCCTCGACGAGGCCATCGCCGCGGCGGTGCGCCTGTCGCACCGCTACATCCCGGCCCGGCAACTGCCGGACAAGGCCATCAGCCTGCTCGACACCGCCTGCGCGCGGGTCTCGGTCAGCCAGCACACGCTGCCCGCCGAGCTGGAGCAGTGCCAGCGGCGCATCGAGATGCTGGAGACGGAGCAGGCGATCATCGGGCGCGAAGGCGCCATCGGCCTGGACGTGGGCGAACGCGAAGGCAAGTGCCTGGCGCAGCTGGATCAGGAACGCACCCGCCTGGCCCTGTTGCAGGGCCGCTGGGAAAGCGAACGCAGCGTCGCCGAACGCCTGTTGGAAGTGCGTGAGCAACTGCGCGCGGGCGATCTGCCGGACAGCGAACGCGCCACCCTGCTGGCCGAGCACGCCGGACTGCAGTCCGAGCTGGCGGCGCTGCAGGGCGATTCGCCGCTGATCCTGCCGGCCGTGGACGAGGCCGCCGTGGCCTCGGTGGTCGCCGACTGGACCGGCATCCCGGTGGGACGCATGGTCCGCGACGAGATCGCCGCCGTGCTGGGCCTGGTGGACACCCTGGAGAAACGGGTGATCGGCCAGCGCCACGGGCTCGAACTGATCGCCCGGCGCATCCAGACCGCCCGCGCGCACCTGGACAACCCGGACAAGCCCATCGGCGTGTTCATGCTGGTCGGCCCCTCCGGCGTGGGCAAGACGGAAACCGCCCTCACCCTCGCCGAGACGCTCTACGGCGGCGAGCAGAACCTCATCACCATCAACATGAGCGAGTTCCAGGAGGCGCACACCGTCTCCAGCCTCAAGGGCGCGCCGCCGGGCTACGTCGGCTATGGCGAGGGCGGTCTGCTGACCGAGGCGGTCAGGCGCAAGCCCTACTCGGTGGTGCTGCTGGACGAAGTGGAAAAAGCCCACCCGGACGTGCACGAGCTGTTCTTCCAGGTCTTCGACAAGGGCTGGATGGAGGATGGCGAGGGACGCCAGATCGACTTCCGCAACACCGTGATCCTGCTCACCTCCAACGTCGGCACCGACCTGGTGATGAACCTGACCCGCGACCCGGAACTCGCCCCCGAGCCCGAGGCGCTGGCCACGGCCCTGCGCGAACCGCTGCTGCAGGTGTTCCCGCCGGCCTTCCTCGGCCGCCTGAACGTCATCCCCTACTACCCGCTCAGCGACGACACCCTGGCCAGCATCGTCCGCCTGCAGCTGGAGCGCATCCGCAAGCGCGTCGAGGAGCGCCACGCCATCGCGTTCGCGTACAGCGACGCGGCGGTGGCGCTGGTCATCCGCCGCTGCACCGAGGTGGAATCGGGCGGACGGATGATCGACGCGATCCTCACCCAGACGGTGCTGCCGGTCATCAGCCGCCATTACCTGCAGAGCCTGGCCGACGGCGAGAAACTCGCCGATATCCGGCTCGACGCCAGCGAGGAGGATTTCGTCTACCACTTCGACGGGAAGCCATGACGAGCCCCCCTGGGTGTTCGTTCAAGCGCGCGAGCGCGGGCCATGTCCGCGATTCGCGAGCAGGAACACACCCAGGGGCCAGCAGCCAAGGCAACATTACGGCACTAGACTGCCACCCTCCGGCAACCACCACCCGCCCCCTTACACGAGCCCGCCATGTCCGAACTGCTGCGTGAAGAAGATGCCTTCTATGCCTTCCTCGATCATGTGATCGCCGTTGCCCGCGGCGAGGGTCTGCTCCCGGACGCCGACGAGGACGATGAGCCCGAACTGAGCGAGGCCGAGCAGGTCCAGGCCGTGGCACGCGCCCGCGAGCTGCTCGCCGCGCAGGCGCTGGCGCCCGACGACATGACCGCGCTGGACCGTCTGTTCCGCCTCTGGATGTGGCTGGATCGCCCCGATGCGGCACGCGCCGCCCTCGACGCCCACGAAGCGCGGCTGCTGAACGACCTCGCCCATGCCGAGCGCCTGGAAGCCGCCGAAGCCTGCGCGCGCTGGCGCATCAGCGCCGCTACGCGCGAGGACGGCATGCCCGCCGCGCAACTGCATGCCCTGTTCGAGGCCGCCACCGACGCTATCGGCGCCTGCCAGGCCCTGCCCGAGCACGACGACCGGAGCCTGCAGAGCTGGTACAACTTGATGGACGAGGCCCTGAGCGCGCGCCAGCCCGACACCTACGAACGCGGCACCCGCGAAGTCCACGCCATCTACCTGCGCCAGCCCCATCGTCGGCACTGGCGCTGCTTCGACGAAGCCACGCTGCAGCTGCGCCTGGCCCTGACCAGCGAGCTGCGCGGCGACAAGGACGGTGCCGCCGCCCTGGCGCGCAAGGCCGCCCAGACACTGGCCATGCCCGGCCCCGATCAGATCGTCGAGGAAGATGACTGGTGGCGCCTGGCGCACGACCTGGTGCGTCTGGCGCCCGACACCCTGGCGCAGGTATGCGAGGGCGCGCAGCAGGCGCTGGGCCAGGATGCCAGTCCCGCGCTGCGGCGCGACCAGTCCGTCAAGCTCGCGCGCCTGACCGCCAGCGTGCAATGGGCGCAGGGCGACCACGCCACCGCACTGGCCACCGCGCGGCAAGGGCGCTTCATGCTGGTCCAGGACGAGGAAGACGGCTTTACCGCCACGGTACTGACCTGGCTGATGGAGACCGGCCAGGAGGAACAGGCCGCCAGGATGGCCCTGGAAGCCTGCTGGCACTCGCGCCCGATCTCGAGCCGGCGCGCCATCGAGCTGGCCCAGCAGCAACTACAGGGCGAAACCGAACACGCCGGCCTGTGGACACTGGCCCTGGCCGCGGCCGCGCATGAAGATGAGCTGAACGAACAGGATCTTCGCGCACTGGGCCACGCCGACATAACCGAGGCACGCCACCGTCTGCTGGACAAGGCGCGCAGTCTGCTCCCCAACCACCCCATGTGCGACGTCATAGAAGGCATGCAGCTGGTCAAGCAGGGCCGCTACGAACAAGGCCTGCCACTGCTGGAGCGCCTGCAGGAGCTGCCCGAAATGGCCAACCACGGTTGCGCCAGCCAGCTCTGGTACACGCGTATGCGCGTGCTGGGCGCCGAGCAGGCCGTGAACCAGCGCTTCATTGAGACCGGCGCGGGCAACTGGAGCTATTCCCTGGGCGTGATCCTGTCCACCCCCAACGAGGTGATGGACAGCATCGAGCTGCCCGCCGAACAGCGCAGCGGCTTTCCTCGCGATGCCCTCATCGCGCTGTCCACGCGCTACTACGAACTCGCCCTGGCGCAGTTCGAGGCCTTCTTCGCCACCGGCGAAGGCAACGTGCGCGACGGCGACATCCATACCTACTCGATGAACTGCAACAACCTGGCGATCCGCTACCGCGACGAATCGCGCAACGAAGAAGCCCTGATCCTGCACCAGAAAGGTCTGGCTTCCAGCCCGTTCGCCGAGCACAAGCAAGGCGTGCTGACCTGCCTGTACGCCCTCAAGCGCTACCCCGAATACATCGACGCGGCCGAGCAACTGTGGCACTTCGCGCTGGAGCATGGCTACAGCCGCCACGACCCCTGCGATTACTTCGACAACGTGGCCTGGGCGCTGCAGTACCTCGATCGCGCGCTTGAGATCGAAATCTGGCTGGACCGCCTGCGCCAGTGGCGCGGCATGCTCGACGAGGACACCCTCAAGACCGAGCACCCCTGGCTGCTGGGCATGGAGGCCGCCATGCTCGACTATCTGTACCGCAGCAAGCCCGAGGACGCCCTCGCGCGCATGCTGGCCATCCGTCCCGAACTCATGCGCATCGGCCGCACCTGGGGCCTGCGCCGCCTGGGCGATGGCCTGCTCGACGCAGGCGAGGCGCAAACGGCGCTGGAAACCTACGAACGCGCCGTCGCCGTCTTCGATCCCGACTTGGACAGGGAGGCCGCGCGCGACATCGCCCTGGAGGGCATCGACAAGGCCAAGGCCGCCATCCGCAAGCAGAAGCCGTTCTGGCGTCGATGGTTCTGACATGATCCCAGCCCTGCCCAACGACCACGGCAGCGCCGCGCAGGCCTACGGCGCGCGCGACGTCGCCAACGCCACCCAGATCAAGGCCGCGATCACCGCACGCAGCACCGCACGCGGCGACAGCACCGAAATCGGCGCGTGGATGAGCAGCCATTTCTTCCGCTTCGTCATCGGCAATCTGAGAGCCGAGCCACCGGCCATGGTGGTGCTGGACAGCCTGGAAGTGGCCCGGCAGAAGCTGGGCAACACCCTCCCCGCCTGGATCGACCAGCGCCTGAGCGGACACCGCAAGAGCGACGCGCCCCACGCCACCCTCTGGTGGATCGATCCGGAGTCGCCCGCCGTACGCGACGTGGAGCAGCGCCTGCTGGAGTTCCTCTCCACCCGCGCGGGCACGGCGCTGGCCGGCAAGCTCCAGCGGGTGAATGCGCTGCAGGCGCTGGCGCAATGGGAACAGGAACACCGGATGTTCGAGGCACGCCAGCTGGCCGGCTGGCGCGAGCACCAACCCGACGCCGTGCGCACGCTCTGGCGCGCGCCCAACGACGCCGGCGAGTTTGTCGAGTTCCTGCCCGACTCGCCCCATCTGCGCGAGGAGCTGGCCTTCGAGAGCCAGTGCATGCGCCATTGCGTGGGCCAGTTCGGCAACCGCCGCAAGCTGGTCGGCGGCTATGGCGAGCACTACGCCGCCTCGTGCGAACAAGGGCGCATGCGCCTGTTCAGCTACCGCACAGGCCAATCCCAGCCGCGCATCACCATCAGCGCCCTGGTGCGCCCCGATGGCCTGCTCGAGATCGAGCAGATCAAGGGCAAGCAGAACCGCCCGCCCGTGGATAAATACCACCTCGACGTACTGACCTTCCTGCAATCGCTGCCTACCACAGAGAGCACGCCGCCCGACGCGCTGGCCATCGACCTGGTGCGTCTGCCCGGCGGCTGGACGCGCGTGGCCGAGATTACCGAGGAAGCCGACCAACTGGCCCTGTTCACGCGCCACCCGGACAAGCTGGCGCGGGTCGCCGCGCCCAGCGCACTGGTGCAGTGGCTGAGCCTGGCACGCACGCCCCACCAGGTGCATGCGCCCGCCGACAGCGCCCTGGCCGCTGCCCAGGCGCTGGCCGGCATCGCGCCCGCTGCGCGGCCCTCGCAAGAAGACCAGGAGGCCGCGGCATGAACATCATCCTGGGCGCGGTGTTCTTCTGGCTGTCCTACTGGCTGCTGAGCCGGTTCTTCAGATGGTTGCTGTCGCCCTGGCGCCGGCGCCAGGCGGCGCGGCGCAAGGCCGGTCGAGTGCGCGACTACCGCCTCTCGCCCGAACAGAACCATGCGCTCGCCCTCGCCCACCCCATGGCCTTCCACACCCTGGACGGCGGTTTTGCCGACCGTCCCATGGTGAAGCTCGGGGACGATCTGGCGCAGAAGTTGCGCCCGCTCACGCTGCATCACTTCGGCCTGCGCACCGATCTGGCGGAGTCGGATATCCACCAGCAACTGCCGCACCTGGTGAAGACACGCTGGTTCAGCCTCGACCTGGATCAACTCGCCCCCGCCGACCAGCCACGCGACGCCATGGCCTTCGCCTGCGCACGCATCGCATTCTTCGTGCGCAGCGCCGCCCTGCTGGGCTGGCTGCCGCCCGAGCTGCAATGGCAGGTGCTGCACCTCAACGCCGCGCGCGCCAGCGCCTGCTTCGGCAGCTGGGCCGACTTCGCCCAGGCCTACGCGCGTGGCCGCCAGCAATGGGTCAACGCCGGCCGCGGCGACAGCCTGGGCCAGCGCATCCAGGAGGCCGAGCAGGCCAGATGGCTCAGGTCCCGCTGGCACCCCTGGGGCAAGTGGCGCTGGATCGGCCAGCAACGCTGATCCGCTACACGACCGATTCGTCCCGAGCGAATTGCTTCTCGATTCGCCTGTCTTGATCCAGAGCAACACCCCCGCCCGGCCATCGCCTAAGATGGCCGGCATGAAAACGACCGGGAGCCAATCGACGTCGCCGCAGAGCGACCGCCCGGCATACAACGAATCGCCATGCCAGGCGTGCGAACCCCGAGCCCATTCACAGGAGGTTTGCATGAGCACCACATCGTCCGCCATCTGCGCCGCCGCCGACGCCCTGCAGGGTCTGGTCGGCTTCAACGCCAAGAACGGCGCCCACATCGTCCGCTTCAGCGAGGACTCGTTCGGCCTCGACGTGCCCGAGGACACCATCCAGCCCTGCGCCGAATTCGTCTGGCAACCACTCAAGGGCGAGCTGATGACCCTCAGCCGCGAACGCCTGGGGCTGCTGCTGGAGCAGCGCATCGACGACCGCCTCAACATCTCCGAACCCTTGCGCGTCTACCTTCGCCGCAGCGACCTGCCGGAGATCATCGCCGAACGTCGCAAGTCCTGAGGTCGGCTAATGGCCGCGGGGCTGGCATAATCGGCGACGCTCGCGATTCGAAAGGATTTCAATCGATGCCATTGTGGCGCCTGCCCTGGCTGCTGCCCCTGCTGCTCATTGCCTATCCCTGCCTGGCGGCGGACGAGGTGGTGCGCTATCCGCGCGCCATGGCCGGCGGCGACTTCCGCCCGGCCTATCCGCTGGCGCAACTGCAGCTGGCGCTGGACAAGACCGGCAGCCCCCTACGCATCGTCCCCTCCGACTACGCCATGGAGCAGGATCGCGCGCTGCTCAGCCTGGAGCAGGACAAGGTGGTCGACGTGGTCTGGACCATGACCAGCCGCGAGCGCGAACGGCGCCTGCTGCCCGTGCGCATTCCCCTCGACCGCGGCCTGTACGGCTGGCGCATCGCCCTGGTGCGCGACGACAGCAGGCAGATGCTGGCGGACGTGCACGACCTGGCCGGGCTGAGCCACTGGCGCGCCGGCCAGGGCCACGACTGGCCGGACACCGGCATCCTGCGCAGCCACGGGCTGAAGGTGGAGACCAGCTCCAGCTACGCGAGCCTGTTCCGCATGCTCCGCGCCGGCCGCTTCGACTACTTCCCGCGCGCCGTGCTGGAAGCGCGCGGCGAACTGCAGCACACCACCGCGCAAGGGCTGGTGCTGGACGAGCACCTGGCGCTGCGCTATCCCGCGGCGATGTATTTCTTCTTCTCGCCGCACAATCCACAACTGGCGGAAACCGTGCGCCAGGGCCTGGAGGCCGCCCTGGCCGACGGCTCCTTCGAGCAGCTCTTCCAGCAGTACCACAGCGCCGACCTGCGGGACGCCGGGATGGAGCGGCGCCGGGTCATCGAGCTGAACAATCCGCTCCTGCCGGCGGAAACGCCGCTGCAGCGCAGCGAGCTGTGGTACCGCCCCTGACCTATCCGCCGGGTAGATTGCCTCTCAGCGCGTTGCGACTGTGGGCGCCGAAGTGGCGGAACAGCTCGACCAGCATCCGCTCCAGCTCGGGGTCGGCGTCTACCGGCTGCAGCACGTTGCCCTCGCTGAAACCCTTCGCCACCGTGCCTCGCTGCGCCGCGACCCTGGCCATCCACTCGCCGATCAGCGCGTCCAGCTCGTCGGCGCGGGCGTTGGACTCGGCCGCCACCACCCCGGCCGCGTAGTCCTCGTCGAAGGCCGGATAATCCCCGTCCGCGTCGCGCTCGCCGTAGGCCAGCAGCAGCGGGTGGCGGGCCTCGCCCTCGTTCAGCAACGCCTGCATACGGTCGAACTGGTACTGCTCGATGGCCATGTGGCGGTCGGCGACGCGCTGGATGGCGGCCTCGCGGTCCTCCGGGAAGCCGACCTGCTCCTTGGCCGCGATCAGCACCATGCCGGCGGTGCTCACCCCGGGCAGCACGCTGGCGTGGTAGGGCTGGGTCAGGTCCTGCAGGTAATGCATGGCCCAGCCGAGGAAGCGGTAGCCCCAGTAGGGATGGCCGCTGGCGAAGGCCAGCCGGGCCAGCCCACTGTACTGGTAGACCCGCCAGTGGGGCAGCGTCTGCGCCAGGTAGGGCGCGGCCGCGAAGATCAGCGCGGACTCGTGGTAGTAGCCGATATGGAAGGGAGCCTGGGAGGAATACTCGAAACGGGCGTCGCCGAACGGCTGCGGGCCGAAGTTGTAGCGCTGGCCGGCCTGCCCCGGGTTGTCGCTGAACAGGTTGATGTCGTGGCCGTAGTCCGGCTCGTCCGCCGCGCTGGCCAGTACCTGCAGCGCCGCGACCCGCTCGCCCGGCTGCAGCGCCAGGTAGCGCCAGTGGGTCCAGGGGCCGACCTTGTGGAACACCAGCACCTCCTCGCCCCGCAGCAGCGGCCGGCCGCCGGACGCCTGCCCCGGCAGCTGCTGGATGAAGCTGGCCAGCCGGATTTCCGGGTTGATGCGCAGGGCGGCGAGGAATGCGGCGCGGCGGTCGCCTGCCGCGTCCGCCTGCCAGCGCAGTTCGTCCGGGCGCGGCGGATAGTAGGAGAAATGCTCGCGGGCATGGCGCTCCTGCTCATCCAGCAGGCGCTCGATGGCCGCGGCCTGGTCGTCGAGGAAGCTCTCCAGCGGTTCCACCGTCACCTCCTGGCGCAGCTCCGGCAGCTCGCGCAGGGCCAGCAGGCTGCCCAGCGAGTGGTTGGACCAGGCCAGGGCGTGGGTGGAAAGGCCGGCCAGCAGGCCGGCACCGAACAACAGGGCAAGGGACTTCACAGGCACTCCGGGTCAGCGACAGTCGGCCAAGGCTACCGCCGGCGCGCCGGCGAAGCACTGTCAGGGCGCGACAGCCGCACTCACCGATCGGGCTTCAGTAGTCGGCGTAGCGCTGCTCGATCTGCAGGTACTGGCCGCTGGCACGGATCAGCGCCAGGCCGCGGTCGAAACGCTCGGCCTGCGCCTTCAGACGAAAACCGACGCTGTAGGCCGTCGGCGGGAACAGCAGGTACTGGGTCACCGGCTGGGTGGTGTCGACCTGGTCGGCGACCTCGCGGTTGAAGTAGCGCAGGATGCGCGGATCGCCCACCGCGACCTCGACACGCCCGCTGTACAGCAGGCGGTTGCGGTTGATCTGCAGGGCCTCTTCCCGGTAGCGGGGATTGGCCTCGGCCATGGCCTGGAACTCCGGCCCCAGCAGGTAGCGGGCGCGCTGGAAGGCGCTGATCGAATAGTGGCCAAGGTCGGCGATGCCGGTGATCCGGTATCCCCTCGACGACAGCGCCAGGGCGACGTTCTGGCAGTGGATGTACGGCTGCGAGTAGTACGCCTGGACCCCGCTGAAGGCGTTGGTGGTGGCGATACCATCCAGCTCGCCGCGCACGATGGCCAGGTGCAGCCGCTCCATGGGCGCGTAGCGCGCATCCAGCTCGTAGCCGGCGGCGCTCACGGCGGCGGCCACGATGTCGTATTCCAGGCCACGGCTCTCGTTCTCGAACACGTAGGGCGGCTTGTGCGTGCCGAAGCCGATGCGCAAAGACTCCGCCATCACGGCCGGCGCCAGCAGCATCCACAACCACGGCCAGGCGCGTGAAGGCATGGGGTTCCCCTTGGTCAATCGGCCAAGCATAGGGCCTGGCGAGGGGGCCGCGCCATCACCCGCGCGTATGCCGGGCGATTCATCCCACGGCGGCGTCTTGGGTCTAGACTCAGCGCTCTCAGACGATGGAGAACCGCCATGCTCAAAGCCGAATACCAACACCGCGGCAAGGTTCCGCAGGACGTGATCGAAGCGGTCCCGCTGGAGCTGCCGCCGCTGGCCGACGGCCAGGCACTGATCAAGGTGCTGGCCGCGCCGATCAACCCCTCCGACGTGCTCACCCTGACCGGCGAGTACGGCATCCTGCCACCGCTGCCGGCCATCGGCGGCAACGAGGGCGTCGGCCGCGTCGAGCAGCTGGGCGAAGGCGTGAGCAACGTCAAGGTCGGCCAGACCGTGCTGCTGCCGGTCGGCAGCGGCACCTGGGTGACCCACCTGCAGGCCCCCGCCGCCAAGCTGATCCCGCTGCCGGACGCCGACCCGCAGCAACTGGCGATGATGACCATCAACCCGCCGACCGCCTCGCTGCTGCTGAGCCAGTTCGTCGACCTGCAGCCGGGCGACTGGGTGATCCAGAACGCCGCCAACTCCGGTGTCGGCGGCTACCTGATCCAGCTGGCCAAGCTGCGCGGCTTCAAGACCATCAACGTGGTGCGCCGCGAGGCGGCCGTGGCCGGCCTCAAGGCCGAGGGCGGCGACGTGGTGCTGGTGGACGGCCCCGACCTGCACAAACGCGTGCGCGAGGCCACCGGCGGCGCCAAGGTGATGCTCGGCATCGACGCCGTCGGCGGCGCCGCCACCGACCACGTGGCGTCCTGCCTGAGCGAGGGCGGCACCCTGGTGAACTACGGCCTGATGAGCGGCGAGCCGTGCCAGGTGTCGGCCGCCTCCTTCGTGTTCCGCGACGTCACCCTGCGCGGCTTCTGGCTGGCCAAGTGGTTCCAGAAGGCCACTCCGGCCGAGCAGATGAAGGTGTTCGGCGAGCTGACCCAACTGATCGCCAGCGGCAAGCTCAAGGCACGCATCGCCGCCACCTACAAGGTCGACCAGATCAAGGAAGCGGTGGCCGCAGCCGCCAGCGGCGAACGCGACGGCAAAATCCTGATCGTGCCCTGAGTATCAAAGCGTCAATCCCTGTCGGGTGCGCCGTGCGCACCCGATGGATCTCGGCGGTGTTGTTGGTGCGCACGGCGCACCCTACGCTTTACTCCACCGCCGGCTTCTTGCGCTTCAGCGGGGCCAGGCCATCCTGGCTGACCAGGCCGGAGGGCGCCTTGGGGGCGTTGGGTCGGCGCTTGGGCGCGGCCTTGGCGGCTGGTTTCTTGGCGGCGTCCTTCTTGTCGGTCTTTTTCTTCTTGACGCCGGCGGCCTTGCCGGAGGCCTTGACGTTCTTCGGGCCCTGGTAGCTGCCCTTCAGTTCCTTGATGGTACGGCGCTCGAAACGCTGCTTGAGGTAGCGCTCGATGCTCGACATCAGGTTCCAGTCGTTATGGCAGATCAGCGACACGGCCAGGCCATCCGCGCCGGCGCGACCGGTGCGGCCGATACGGTGCACGTACTCGTCGCCGGAGCGCGGCATGTCGAAGTTGATCACCAGGTCCAGGCCCTCGATATCCAGGCCGCGAGCCGCCACGTCGGTGGCCACCAGCACCTTGGTGCCGCCCTGCTTGAGGCGGTCGATGGCCAGCTTGCGATCCTTCTGGTCCTTGTCGCCGTGGAGCACGAAGGCCTTGTAGTCGGCCGCCACCAGATGTCCGTAGAGGCGGTCGGCCTGCGCCCGGGTGTTGGTGAAGACGATGGCCTTGCGGTAGGTCTCGTTGCTCAGCAGCCAGTGCACCAGACGCTCCTTGTGGCCCGGGTCGTCGGCGGTGATGATCTGCTGGACAGTGGTCTCGCTCAGCTGGTCGACGCTGTTGAGCTTGAGGTGCACCGGCTCGCGCAGCACCTTGGCGATCATCTCGCGCAGCACCTTGCCGCCGCCGGTGGCGGAGAACAGCAGGGTCTGCTGGCGGTTGGCGCATTCGTGGGTGATCCGCTCGATATCCTCGGCGAAGCCCATGTCGAGCATGCGGTCAGCCTCGTCCAGCACCAGCACCTCGACGCCATTCAGCTTCAGGCTGCCGGCGTTGAGATGTTCCAGCAGACGGCCGGGGGTGGCGATCAGCAGGTCCGGCTGGCGACGCAGCATGGCCGCCTGTTCCTTGAAGTCCTCGCCGCCGGTGACCAGGGTGCCGCGCAGGAAGGTGAACTGGGAGAAGCGCTCGACTTCCTTGAGGATCTGCTGGGCCAGCTCGCGGGTCGGCAGCAGGATCAGCGAACGCACGTCTGTGCGCTGTTTCGAGCTGGCATCACCGAGCAGACGATTGAGCAGCGGCAGCAGGAAGGCCGCGGTCTTGCCACTGCCGGTCTGCGCCGTCACCCGCAGGTCGCGCCCCTCCAGCGCCGGCGGAATGGCCGCCAGCTGCACCGGCGTCGGCTCGGTGAAGTTGAGCTCGGCGACGGCCTTGAGCAGGCGTTCATGCAGGGCGAATTGGGCGAACACGGGGCATACCTCGGAATGGATCGGAAAACAGGCTGCATAGGTTAACGGTTCTGCCGACCAAAAGCCCGACCGACGCGGCGGTTTGCCAGGCAATCGGGTAAAGCCCCATGCCGGCAGGAAATCCCGTCATTCCCGCGCAGGCGGGAATCCATGGGGCTGGTCCTGGCCGCCTGTATCTGGGTCCCTGCCTATCCGGGTCCCCGCCTTCGCGGGGATGAGGTGCCGGGAGGTTTGCCAGGAGAGCGCCGCCTCGCATAAGATGCGAACAAATCTCAAATGCACTTATTTCCGGTACGCAGCTCGATGTCGACCCTCGACAAGTCCTATCGCCAGCAGGTGGAGCTGTACTACGCCGAGCACCACGGCTGGGTGCGCGCCTGGCTCAACCGCAAGCTGGGCAACAGCAGCGACGCCGCCGATCTCGCCCATGACGTGTTCCTGCGCCTGCTGAGCAAGCCGCGTCGCTTCGACAGCGACAACCACGCCCGCGCCTACCTGAGCGCCATATCGCGCCACGTGTGCGTCGACTTCTGGCGCCGCCGCCAGGTCGAGCAGGCCTGGCTGGAGGTGCTGGCCAGCCGCCCGGAGGACTGCGCTCCCTCCGAGGAACACCGCGCGCTGATCCTCGAGGCGCTGCAGCAGGTGCACGGCATGCTCGCCAGCCTGCCGGAAAAGGTCGCCGAAGCCTTCCTCCTCGCCCAGCTGCAGGGCCTCAACTACCGCTGCATCGGCCAGCGCCTGGGGGTTTCCGAACGCACCGTGACCAAGTACATGGCCCAGGCCATGTACCAGTGCCTGCTGCTGGAAGCCGAACTGGACGCGGTGCTGGACCGATGAGCGCAGCCCGCCCCGACCACGCCACCCTGCAGCAGGCCGCCCAGTGGTACGCCCAGCTCAGCGCCTCGCCGCCGGACCAGGCCATGCGCCAGGCCTGGCGGCAATGGCACGAAGAGAGCGACATGCACCGCCAGGCCTGGCAGTACGTGGAGCGCATCAGTCAGCGCTTCGCCCCCTTGCAGCAGGACGCCGAGACCGCCCTGCAGACCCTGGGTAGCGCACGCCGCAACGCGCGCTCGCGGCGCCAGGTGCTGGGCACGCTGGCGCTGCTCTCGGGCGGAGCGCTGCTTGGCTGGCTAGGCCTCGGCAACGCCCAGCTGGGCCGTCCGCTGCTGGCGCTGCGCGCCGACTACCGCAGCCCGACCGGCGCGCCCCGTCGCTTCGACCTGGCCGACGGCACACGCATCTGGCTGAACAGCGCCAGCGCCCTCGACGTCGACTACCAGGCCGACCTACGCCTGCTGCGTCTGCTCGACGGCGAGGTGCTGATCGAAACCGCCAGGGACCCGCGGCCGCTGGTCGTGGAGACCGCCGAGGGACGCCTGCGGGCGCTGGGCACGCGCTTCAGCGTAGTCCAGCACGCGAACCACACCCAGCTCAGCGTGTTCGACGGCGCAGTGGAAGTGCGCAGCGCCGATGGAGGCGGAGCGCGGGTCGCACGGGCCGGCCAGCAGTTGGCCTTCGACCGCCAGCGGATCGGCGACAGCTCGCCGGCGAACGATCTGCGCCAGGGCTGGCGCGACGGCATGCTGCTGGCCAACGACATGCCGCTGGCGGACTTCGTGGCGGAGCTGACGCGCTACCGCCACGGCCACCTGGGTGTCGCGCCGGAGATCGCCGGGCTGCGCGTGATGGGCACCTACCCGCTGCACGACACCGAGCAGGCCCTGGCCATGCTCGAAGGCGTGCTGCCGGTGCGCGTGCGCTACACCCTGCCCTGGTGGGCCACCCTGGAGCCGCGCTGAGCACGGCGTGCCCGCTGGCACGCGAAATAATTGGCTATGTCCCAATTGAGTGTTGCAAAAATGGCGGGCGAGCGCTGTGGGCCCGTGGGAGCGGCTGGGCGGCATTCCGATTGGCCGCGAAGCTCTTGCGTCAGCCCCTATTCGCGGGCAAGCCCGCTCCCACAAGGGCCGAGCCCATCTACAACAGTTAACTCAGACATAGCCAAATAATTTCGACATCGCGCTTCCGGTTTTCCCTTCTCATCCGAATTAGCAGGTGACAACCGCTTTCTGCCAACCGGAAGATCAAGGAAAACCCATGTCACCACGCACTCCGCGCTTTTCGCTGCGTCCCCTGGCGCTGGCCGTTCCCCTGGCCCTGGCCGGCGGCCTCGGCCTATTGCCCGCCTCCTTCGCCCAGGCCGAACAGCGCCAGACCCTGAGCTACGACATTCCCGCCGGCCCGCTGACCAGCCAGCTCAACCGGTTCGCCGCACAGAGCGGCATCTACCTGGCCGGCGACGGTAGCCTCACCGCCGGCAAGACCAGCCAGGCGCTGCGGGGCGAATACACGGTGGCCGACGGTCTGAACGCTCTGCTGGCGGGCACCGGCCTGGCCGCGGTGCAGGGCGAAGACGGCAACTGGTCGCTGTACCCGATGGCGGAACAGAGCGGCGCGCTGGAGCTGTCCGGCCTGAGCATCTCGGGCAAGGCGCCGGGCTCCATCACCGAAGGAACCGGCTCCTACGGCACCGGCTCGACCAGCAGCTCCACGCGCTTGAACCTGGCGCCCAGGGAAACGCCACAGTCGATTACGGTGGTTACCCGACAGCGCATCGAAGACCAGAAGCTCGACAATCTGCCCGATGCGCTGGACGCCACGACCGGCGTCATCGTCAAGCCCTTCTCGATGGGGGCCGATGCTCCGCAGGTCTGGGCGCGGGGCTCGACCATCAACAACTTCCAGATCGACGGCGTGCCGACCTCGTCTTCCCTGGCCAACTACCTGCAGAGCACCATCGCCTATGACCGCATCGAGGTCGTCCGGGGCGCGACCGGCATGATGAATGGCGTAGGCAGCCCATCAGCAACCATCAACATGATTCGCAAACGTCCCACATTCGACCCGCAGGTCTCGGTCAGCGTCGAGGCCGGCACCTGGGATCGCTACGGCACCGGCATCGATATATCCGGTTCCCTGACCGAATCCGGGAACATACGCGGCAGGCTGGCGGCGGACTACAAGACCCAGCATGCCTGGACGGACAACTACGAGCAGGAGAACACGGCGCTCTACGGCATCGGCGAGATCGATCTCACGGAAAACACGTTGCTGTCCCTGGGGTTCAACCACATCAAACGCTACACGGACTCAGCAACCCGGCTATTCCCCATTGTCGATATCAATGGCCGCAGGATTTCCACCGATCCATCCGATAACGACTCGCCCGACTGGTCCTACTACGACCATACGCTGAGTAGCGCATTCGCCTCGGTCGAACACAGGTTCGACGGAGGCTGGAGCCTGAAAAGCGAGCTGACCTATTCGAAGTATCACTATGATGCGTTTGTCTCGGCCTTCATGGGCAACGTCGACCTGTCGACCGGCACCGGCGGCAGGGTTCAATCCAGCCACTGGGGTGGGACCGCCGATCAGCACAGCCTCGACACCTACATCACCGGCCCGTTCTCGCTGCTGGGGCGCGAGCATGAACTCATCACCGGCGTAACGCTTGCGACGCTGGAGGCAACCAACCCCAGCTATACCCAGACTACGCCGACCCACTACATCCCCAATTTCTGGGATTGGTCGAAGACAAGCCCTGTACCGGCTTTCCGCAGGACCGGGGAAACCGAGTTGCACGAGTACCAGTACAGCGCCTACTTGAGCTCGCGCTTCAGCCTCACCGACGACACGCGCCTGATCCTGGGTAGCCGTGTCACGGACTGGAAACAGAACCGCGACACGCACAACACCGTAACGGATGCCAAGGAGAAAACCAGGAGCCGGGAGAGCGGTGTATTCGTTCCTTATGTCGGCGTGACCCACGATCTGGACGACACATGGACGCTGTATGCCAGCTACACGAAGATCTTCAATCCCCAGCCTTACTACATCCGGGATATCAATGATCAGGCCTTGCCACCGGAAGAAGGCACCAGCTACGAGGCGGGTATCAAGGCGGGCTTCAATGAAGGACGTCTGAACGCCAGCCTCGCGCTGTTCAAGACCGAGCAGGACAGCCTGGCCGTATGGGACGGCGCGACCCGTAGCTATTCCCTGGAAAACGGTACCGACACAGAGGGTGTCGAGCTTGAGTTCAATGGCGAGCTTGCCGAGGGGTGGAACCTCAGTAGTGGTTATGTCTACAGCGTCACCCGCAACGCAGAGGACCAACGTATCGTCACCCGCGCGCCACGGCACAACCTCAAGACGTTTACCACCTACCGCCTGCCCGGCGCTCTGGACAAGCTCACGGTTGGCGGAGGCTTCAACTGGGAAAGCAAGACCGGCGACAACCTCAAGGTCTACACCCAGGAGAGCTATGCGCTGTTCAGCCTCATGGGGCGTTATGACATCAACCAGAACCTCTCCATCACAGCGAACGTCAACAACCTGTTCAACAAGGAGTATTACGTCGCAACCAATGGGTACTGGGGCGTCCACGGCGCTCCACGTAACGTCATGACGTCGCTGAAGTACAGTTTCTGATCCATCAGCGACCGAAGCGCCGTGCGCCGACAGGTGCGCACGGCGCGCCCTACGCAACCCCGGCCTACACATACGTGCGGGCCGCCTCTTGTCAGCCGGCCACGCACACGGCCTCTCATCTCTGTACAATGCGCGCCGCCGCTCAATCCCGGGCGCCATGGGTTCCCTAACCCCATCCATCAAAAAGGTGCCGTCATGACTCCGCTCTCCGAGCCGCGCCAGCGTCTGGCGCTGGCCGCCCTGATCGCTTTCCACATCCTCGTCATCGTCGCCAGCAACTACCTGGTGCAGCTGCCGATCACCCTGTTCGGCTGGCATACCACCTGGGGCGCGTTCAGCTTTCCATTCATCTTCCTCGCCACCGACCTGACCGTGCGCCTGCTCGGCAAGGGCGCGGCGCGCCAGGTCATCGGCCGGGTGATGATTCCCGCCCTGCTGGTGTCCTACGGCGTCTCGATGCTGTTCCAGGAAGGCCGCTTCCAGGGGCTGGCCGCGCTGGGCCAGTTCAACGAGGTGGTGCTGCGGATTTCCGTCGCCAGCTTCCTCGCCTACGTGGTCGGCCAGCTGCTCGACATCCAGGTCTTCGACCGCCTGCGCCGCCTGAGCCAATGGTGGGTCGCGCCGACCGGCGCCATCGTGGTCGGCAGCCTGGTGGACACCTTCGTGTTCTTCTCGGTGGCCTTCTGGCACAGCGCCGACCCGTTCATGGCCGAGCACTGGGTGGAAATCGCCACCGTGGACTACGGCATCAAGCTGGCGGTCAGCCTGATGCTCTTCGTGCCGCTCTACGGCGTGCTGCTGAACGCCATCCTGCGACTGCTGGCGGGCCGCCGCCCCGCTACTACCTGAATCCATCAGGCGGGTGAAGCTTACGTGGGTGCCGCATCCCTGGTGGATGCCCGCGGGTTGCACCCGCCCTACTCTGGGCTGCCTGTACGGCAGTGAAGCCCTTCAGCTCGCGCACCTTGGCGCGGTACTTTTTCTGAGCTGCCTATACGGCAGTGAAGAAGGACCTGCTGCACGAGCGCCTGAAGCTGACATTTCTGAGCTGCCTATACGGCAGAGAACATGGGCGCCAAGCCCCGTAGGGCGGGTGAAACCCGCGTAAATGCCGCACCATCAGTGGCACGCGGGTTTCACCCGCCCTACAGCGCCTTACTTCACCTCGAACGACAGGGTCGCCACATGGGTCACGCTGTCGTACGACTTGCCGTCCACCGTGGCCGAGCCGTTGATCTGCGCCGCGACTTCCAGCACGTAGCGTCCGGGGAACGGGGTGTCCAGGGTGACGCCACCGTCTGCATCGGGCTTCAGCACCTTGGTCCACTGGGCGCCGGTGTGCACGTTGACCTGGGAGGCGGAGACCACCGTGCCCTTCCAGTGCAGCTTGAACACGTTGCCGCCGGGCGTGGTCGGCACCAGCTCCAGGTCGTTCTTCGCCGTCGTCTCGCTGCGGCCCTCGCGCGCTTCGAACAGGGTCAGCGTCTTGCCGTCGGCGCGCTTGGCCAGCATGCGCAGGTCGCCCGTCGCGCCGGCCAGGGCGAAGGTGTCGCCGGAAGCCGTCAGCGCCTGCAGGCGGCCGTCACCCAGACGCTGCTGGGGCTCGGCCAGGGTGGCCAGGCTCAGGCGCTCGGAGGGCTGGTAGTCGCTGAGCACGGCCTTGGCCGAGGCGTCGGCGCTACGCTCGATCCAGAGGTATTCGGCCTGGACCAGCGGCGCGGCGCCGATCGCCAGCGCCAGCAGCAGCGCGCGGCGTGCAAGGGAAGCGGACATGGGAACTCCTTGTGTGGATGAAGAGGAAGGACCTCCTGAGGGAGGCTCTGTAGATAAAGACGAACGAGCGCCGAAAACCCTGCACTCCGATTCACGTTTTTTACAGTCCTGGCAAGGATTTACCCATTCTTGACAGTACTTACCTCCGCCTTACCCACAGTCGACGGCGTGCCCCCTATAGTGGCCACCTCCGAATCCGCCACGTAAACGTCCATGCCCAGACTACGCCCCCGCTACCTGATACCCGCCCTCGCCGCCCTGCTGATCGGCGGCTACGCCCTGAAGACCTGGCTGATCCCCGCGCCGGCCGGCGAAGGGCTGCTGACCGCCGAGGTGCGCAGCGCCGACATCGAGCAGACGGTGATCGCCACCGGTACGCTGGAGGCCTACAAGCAGGTCAGCGTCGGCGCCCAGGTGTCCGGGCAGATCACCAGGCTGCACGTCGATTTCGGCGACCAGGTCAAGCAGGGCGACCCCATCGCCGAGATCGACTCGATGACCCAGCAGAACGACCTGGCCAACGCCAAGGCCGCGCTCGCCAACGCCAAGGCCCAGCGCGCGGTGCAGGCGGCGGCGCTGAAGAAGGCCCAGCTGGCCTTCGCCCGGCAGAAGTCGATGCTGGCGCAGAACGCCACCTCTCGGGAGGACTACGAGACCGCCGAGGCCGACCTGGACACCGCCAGGGCCCAGGTCGCCGCCCTCGACGCGCAGATCCAGCAGGCGCAGATCCAGGCCTCCACCGCCGAGGTGGACCTGGGCTACACCCAGATCACCGCGCCCATCGACGGCACCGTGGTCGGCGTGGTGGTCAAGGAAGGCCAGACCGTCAACTCGGCGCAGTCGGCGCCGACCATCGTCAAGGTCGCCCAGCTCGACCGCATGACGGTGAAGGCGGAAATCTCCGAGGCCGACGTGGTCAACCTGAAGCCCGGCCTGCCGGTGTACTTCACCATCCTCGGCGAACCCGGCAAGCGGCACAGCGCGACCCTGCGCATGATCGAGCCGGCGCCCAGCTCCATCAACGACAACGACAGCTCCTCCAGCGCCTCGTCCGGTACCACCTCCACCGACACGGCCATCTACTACATCGCCGTGTTCGACGTGCCCAACCCCGATGGCAAGCTGCGCATCTCCATGACCACCGAGGTCAACATCGTCCTCGACAGCGTCAAGGACGCGCCGAGCATTCCGGTGTCCGCCCTGGGCAACACCACCCGCGACGGCCGCTACGTGGTCCAGGTGCTGGCCGGCAACGGCAAGGTCGAGCCCCGGCGCATCCGCATCGGCCTGGAAGACTCGATCAACGCCCAGGTACTCGAAGGCCTGGAGGTCGGCGACAAGGTCGTGCTCGGCGACGCCGCCGCCGGTTCCACCACCACCATGCGCATGCGCGGCCCGATGAGGCTCTGACATGGCGCTTCTCGAACTGCGCGGCCTGCGCCGCGAATTCCCGGCCGGCGAACAGACCATCGCCGTGCTCAAGGACGTCGACCTGAGCATCGAGCAGGGCGAGATGGTCGCCATCATCGGCGCCTCCGGCTCGGGCAAGTCGACCCTGATGAACATCCTCGGCTGCCTCGACCGGCCCAGCGCCGGCACCTACCGCGTCGGCGGCCGCGAGACAGGCCGGCTCGGCCCGGACGACCTGGCCGCCCTGCGCCGCGAGTACTTCGGCTTCATCTTCCAGCGCTACCACCTGCTGGGCGACCTGGACGCCGTCGGCAACGTGGAGATTCCCGCCATCTACGCCGGCAAGGACGGCGCCAGCCGCCGCGAACGCGCCGAAGGCCTGCTGCAGCGCCTGGGCCTGGGCGAGCGCCTGGGGCACAAGCCCAGCCAGCTTTCCGGCGGCCAGCAGCAGCGCGTCTCCATCGCCCGGGCACTGATGAACGGCGGCCAGGTGATCCTCGCCGACGAACCCACCGGCGCCCTCGACAGCCACAGCGGCGAGGAGATGCTCAAGCTGCTGCGCGAGCTGCACGCCGCGGGCCACACGGTGATCATCGTCACCCACGACATGAAGGTGGCGGAAACCGCCGACCGCCTGATCGAGATCAGCGACGGCTGCATCATCGCCGACCGCCGCCTGCGCGGCGACGACGATGCGCGCGCCCTCGACGAACCCGCGCCGGCCCGCGAGGCGGGCGCCCTGCGCGCCGGCTTCGGCCAGTTTCGCGAGGCCTTCCGCATGGCCCTGCTGGCGATGCTGTCGCACAAGCTGCGCACCTTCCTGACCATGCTCGGCATCATCATCGGCATCGCCTCGGTGGTGTCGGTGGTCGCTCTCGGCCAGGGCTCGCAGCAGAAGATCCTGGAGAACATCAGCGCCATCGGCACCAACACCATCGACATCTACCCCGGCAAGGGCTTCGGCGACCGCCGCTCGGCGCGCATCCAGACCCTGGTGCCGGCCGATGCCGACGCCCTGGCCGGCCAGGACTTCGTCGACAGCGTCACCCCGTCGGTGTCCAGCAGCGGCACCCTGCGCTACCGCGAACAGGCGCTGAGCGTGTCCATGAGCGGGGTCGGCGAGCAGTTCTTCCGCGCCAAGGGCTACACCTTCGCCCAGGGCCGTGCGTTCGACACCAAGGCGGTGCGCGAGTCGGCGCAAAGCGCGGTGATCGACAGCAACACCTACCAGAAGCTGTTCGCCGGCAAGCAGGCGCTCGGCCAGGTGATCCTGCTCGGCAAGGTGCCGGTGCGCATCGTCGGCGTGCTCGACCCGATCCAGAGCAACTTCGGCGGCAGCGACCAGCTGCGCGTCTACCTGCCCTACACCGCGGTGATGAATCGCATGCTCGGCCAGTCGCACCTGGAGAGCATCACCGTGCGCGTTGACGACAGCGTCTCCAGCGACGCCGCCGAGCAGGGCATCATCCGCCTGCTCACCCGTCGCCACGGGGTGCAGGACTTCTTCGTGATGAACACCGACACCATCCGCCAGACCATCGAGAAGACCAGCCAGACCATGACCCTGCTGATCTCGGCCATCGCCCTGATCTCGCTGCTGGTCGGCGGCATCGGGGTGATGAACATCATGCTGGTGTCGGTCACCGAACGGACCCGCGAGATCGGCGTGCGCATGGCGGTCGGCGCGCGGCAGAGCGACATCATGCGCCAGTTCCTGATCGAGGCGGTGCTGGTCTGCCTGATCGGCGGCGCCCTGGGTGTCATGGCCGCGCTGGCCTTCGGCGCGCTGTTCAGCCGCCTCACCAGCGAGTTCAGCCTGGTGTTCTCCGGCGCCTCCATCGTCGCCGCCTTCCTCTGCTCCACGGTCATCGGCCTGGTGTTCGGCTTCCTGCCGGCCCGCAACGCCGCTCGCCTGGACCCCGTCGACGCCCTTTCCCGAGAGTAGAACCGTGAAGCGATTCCCCCTCGCCACCCTGCCCCTGGCCCTCGCCCTGACCCTGTGCGGCTGCGGCTCGCTGATCTCCACACCGTACCAGCGCCCGGCGCTGGACATCCCGGCCAACTGGCAGCAGCTCGCCGAGGCCCAGGCCGGCAGCCACGCCGACTGGTGGAAGGGCTTCGGCGACCCGCAGCTGGACCGCCTGGTCGAACAGGCCCTGGCGAAGAACAACGAACTGGGCAGCGCGCTGCTCAACATCCGCCGCGCGCAACTGCAGGCGGGCCTGGCGCGCAGCGACCAGTGGCCGCAGGCCAGCAGCAGCTTCAGCGCCGACCGTACCCGCGCCCTGCGCGGCGAAGGCAGCACCTCGCACAGCTACTCGCTGACCGCCTCGGTGGGCTGGGAAGCCGACCTGTGGAACCGCCTGGGCAGCGCCACCGACGCCGCCGAACTGGAGGCCCTGGCCACCGAGCAGGACTACGCCGCCACCCGCCTGTCGCTGATCGGCACGGTCGCCACCCTCTACTGGCAGATCGCCTACCTCAACGAACGCCTCGCCGCCAGCGCCGCGAGCATCGACTATGCGCGCCAGACCCTGGCGCTGGTGCAGGCGCAGTACAACGCCGGGCGCGGCTCCTCGCTGGAACTGGCCGAGGCGCGGCAGAGCCTGGAAAGCCAGCTCGCCAGCGAGCTGGACCTGCGCCAGCAGCGGGTGGAGCAGCTCAACGCCCTGGCCGTGCTGTTCGACAGTGCCGCTCCGGTGGCGATGGACGAGCCCCGGCACCTGGCCCGCACCGACCTGCCCGAGGTAGAAGCGGACCTGCCGGCCTCGCTGCTGGCCCGCCGGCCGGACCTGCGCGCCGCCGAACTGCGCCTGCGCAGCACCCTGAAGAACGTCGACGCCACCCGCGCCAGCTACTATCCGGACCTCAGCCTGACCGGCACCCTCGGCTACTCCAGCGAGGCGCTCGGCAACCTGCTGCGCAACCCGGTCGGCGCGCTGGGAGCGGGCATCACCCTGCCGTTCCTGAAATGGCAGCAGATGCAGCTCGACATCGACGTTTCCGAGACCGACTACGAACTGGCCGTCAACGGCTTCCGCCAGACGCTCTACGAAGCCCTCGCCGACGTGGAGAACAACCTCGCCGGCCGCCGCCACTACGCCGAGCAGGAAGGCATGCGCACCCGCGCCCTGGAGGCCGCCCGGGAAGCCGAGCGCATCTACCGCATCCGCTACCAGTCCGGCGCGGAGACGCTGCAGTCCTGGCTCGCCGCCCAGGAGACCCGGCGCAGCGCCGAGATCACCCTGGCGGAGAACCGCCTGAACCAGCTGCTCAACTACATCACCCTCAGCCAGGCGCTGGGCGGCGATGCCCAGTCTCCCGACAGCCTGGAGGTCGAGCCGGCCGGCTGAGGGGGTACGGCGGGAAACTTCGACGCAGCGCTTGGCTCAAAACCTTACCGGTCGCCGACCAGCCCGCGAGAAACGCCGATGAAACCCACCCTGATCTACCACGTGGCAGCCAGCCTGGACGGCTACATCGCGCGCCCCGACGGTAGCGTCGACTGGCTGCGCGGGATCGGCGACGACCCGGGCTATGCCGATTTCCATAAAAGCGTCGACGGCCTGCTGATGGGCCGTGCCACCTACGATGCGATCAACAGCCTCGAAGGCGACTGGCCCTATCCCGGCAAGGCCTGCCTGGTGCTCGCCCGCAACCCCATCGGCAGGTCTTCCGCCGGGGTGCAGGGGCGCCACTGCACTCCAGCCGAAGCACTGGAGGAACTGGCCGGACGAGGCTGCCAGCGGGTCTGGCTGGTCGGCGGCGGCAGCCTGGCCGCCAACTGCCTGGCCGCCGGCCTGCTCGACGAACTGATCGTGAACGTCGTGCCCTACCTGCTCGGCGCCGGCATCCCGCTGTTCTCCACCGGCCTCGAACGCCCGCTGCGCCTGATCGGCGAGCGGCGCTTCGCCTGCGGGCTGGTGCAGCACCACTACCAGGTGCTCCCGGAAGCCGCGCTGGCCAGCTAGCCGAACCCTCCGCCACCTGCCCATCTCGCTCGCGCCACACTTGCCAAGCGGCCCGATCCCTGCCAAAACGCCGCCAACCAAACCTTCGCGAGCACAGCATGAGCGACGAACTGAAGATCGAAGACCTGCAACCCGGCACCGGCAAGGCCGCCGTCAAGGGTGCGCTGATCACCACCCACTACCGCGGCTGGCTGGAGGACGGCACCGAGTTCGACTCCTCCCATTCCCGCGGCAAGCCCTTCCAGTGCGTGATCGGCACGCGCCGGGTGATCCAGGGCTGGGACCAGGGTCTGATGGGCATGCAGGTCGGCGGCAAGCGCAAGCTCTGGGTGCCGGCCCACCTAGGCTATGGCGAGCGCCAGGTCGGTGCGATTCCGCCGCACGCCAACTTGATCTTCGAGATCGAGCTGCTGGAAGTGCTGACCCGCGACGATTGAGCCGCCGACTACCGAAGGACCACCCATGCGATTCACCACAGCCGCCCTGGCCCTGCTGCTGGGCGCCAGCCCGGCCGCCATGGCGCAGGCCGATCTGCGCGGCGCCGTCGATGCCGCCGTACAGCCCACCATGCGCCAGTACGATATTCCCGGCCTGGCGGTGGCCCTCCACCACCGGGGCGAGCGCCTGTACTTCAACTATGGCGTCGCCTCCCGCGAGAGCGGCCAGGCGGTGGACGAGCACACGCTGTTCGAGCTGGGCTCGGTGAGCAAGCTGTTCACCGCCACCCTGGGCGCCTACGCCCAGGCCGAAGGCCGGCTGAGCCTGGCGGACAAGGCCAGCGAACACCTGCCGGCCCTGCGCAGCAGCGCCTTCGACGCCATCAGTCTGCTCGACCTGGCCACCTATACACCCGGCGGCCTTCCGCTGCAGTTTCCGCAGGCGGTGCAGAGCGAACGGCAGATGCTCGACTGGTACCGCGCCTGGCAGCCGGGCTATCCGCCCGGCAGCCAGCGCCTGTACTCCAACCCCAGCATCGGCCTGTTCGGCCACCTGGCCGCCGCCAGCCTGGGCGAACCCTTCGACCGGCTGCTGGAGCACCGCCTGTTCCCGCAGCTGGGCATGACGGAAAGCCATGTGCGGGTGCCGGCACAGCAGATGGCGCGCTACGCCTGGGGCTACCGGGAGAACGAGCCGGTCCGCGTACAGCCCGGCCCACTGGATGCCGAGGCCTACGGCGTGAAGTCCAGCGCCGCCGACATGCTGCGCTTCGTCGAGGCCAACCTCGATCCAGCGCACCTGCCGGCCTCGCTGCGCCAGGCCATCGCGACCACCCACCAGGGCCACTACCGGGTCGGCGACATGACCCAGGGCCTCGGCTGGGAAGGCTACGACTATCCCATCGACCTGCAGCGGCTGCAGGCCGGCAACTCGTCGGAGATGGCGCTGCAGCCGCATGCGGTCGAGCGCTTCGCCACACCGAGGCCGGCCGAGGGCGACGTGCTGCTGAACAAGACCGGCTCGACCAACGGTTTCGGCGCCTACGTGGTGGTATTGCCGGCACGCGACACCGGCCTGGTGATCCTGGCGAACCGCAACTACCCGAACGCGGAGCGGGTGCGGATCGCCTTGCGCATACTCGCAGCGCTGGAGTGACGGGCCACCGCCACGGGGCCCATCCGGGCTATGCGGGCCTGGACGCCACCCACTGCGGGATCAGTTGGCCAGGCATCGGGCGCGCGACGAAATAGCCCTGGATCTGGTCGCAGCCCAGCTCCGCCAGCAAGGCGTACAGCGGCGCCGACTCGACGCCTTCCGCGACCACCGTGTAGCCCACGCTCTGCGCCAGGTCGATGATCGACTCCACCACCGCCCGGTCCCTGGGGTTGGTCTGCACGTCGCGCATGAAGGACTGGTCCAGCTTGACCGTGGTCGCCGGCAGGTCGCGCAGGTAGGTCCAGTTGCTGTAGCCGGTGCCGAAGTCATCGATGGCCAGCTCGATGCCGAACTCCCTGATCCTGTGCAGGTTGCGCTTGGTCAGCTCGGGATTGGTCATCAGGGCGCTCTCGGTGAACTCGAGTTCGAGCTGTTGCGGCCGGATGCCCTTCTCCTGCAGCAGCAGGATCAGCTCGTCGACGAACTCGGAATCCGCCATGTCCGCCGCCGAGACGTTCAGCGACACGCACCAGTCGTGGCCGGCTGCCGACCACGCGGCCAGCTGGTCCAGCGCAAGGCGGGCCACCCACGAACTGATCTGGCGGATCAGCGGCGTCTTCTCGGCCAGAGGAATGAATTCGCCGGGGCCGACGAAGCCCAGCTCGGGATGCCGCCAGCGCAGCAGGGCCTCGACCGCGCACATCCTGCCCGTGGCCACCTCAACCCTGGGCTGGTACTCCAGGTAGAACTCCTCCTCCGCCCTGACCGCCTTGGACAGCGAGGTCAGCAGCGTGAAGGCGCGCACCTGGGCGTGGTCGAGCGCGGGTTCGAAATGGAACCAGCCCTTGCCGTTGCGCCGCGCATGGTCCGCGGTACTGACCAGGCAGCGCAGCCAGTCGTCGTTCCAGGCGCGGCCGTGCAGGGCGAGTACGCCCAATCCGGTGCGCGGCTGCAACGGGATGCCGGCGCACTCGATGGGCAGCTCGATCTCGCGGGCGAGGCGTTCGATGATCGCGGCGGTGTCTTCCCCCTCGGCCAGCAGGAAGCCGAAGCGGGTGGGGCTGATCTTGTACAGGCTACGGCTACCGATGACGCCCTGCAGCCGCTCCTTGAGCACCTTCATCACCTCGGCGGAGAACGGGTAGCCCAGCGACTTGACGATCTCGTTGAGAAAGGCCGGCGACACCATGTCGGCGGCGATCACCGTCACCGCCTCGTCGCGGCCCTTGTAGACCTCGACGTCCTTCTCGAACTTGATGCGGTTGAACAGGCCGATGGTGGCGTCGATGTAGTTGCTGCTGCGCAGGTCGCGGATGCGCAGCATGACCAGCGCCGCCAGCCTGCGCAGGGTGTCGCGCTGCGCGTCCGACAGCGGAGGCCGCGGCACGGTGTCGATGATGCAGAACATGCCCAGGATCACCCCGTCCTCGGTGACCAGCGGCCAGCCGGCGTAGAAGCGGATGCCCGGGCTGCCGACCACCAGCGGATTGTCACGGAAGCGGCTGTCGGCCAGGGCGTCGCCGACCTCGAAGAAGCCGTTCGCCTCAACCGCGGTGGCGCAGAACGAGTCCAGCAGGGGCGTCTGGTCGCAGGCCATGCCGGACTGCGCGAGAAACCACTGCCGGCTGGCCTCCAGCACCGAGATCAGGGCGATGGGGACGGAAAAGTAGGAGGCCGCGAGGCCGATCAGTTCATCGAACAGGGCGTCCGAAACACCTTCGAAACAGGACAGAGCCGCTATTTCATGCTGCCGAAGGGGCGACTCCAGCTGTGACGACAGGGTTGACTTCACGTGCTACGCCTCGGTGGGTTTCAAGGAAGTCACTCTACTTCAGCCGGCCTCCACGCCACCGACCGGCCATCCGGGAGTTCTGATCGCCGGGACAGCTTTTGCGCTGCCGAAATCCCTACCGCGGAGACAGCGAATGTCCAGCAACTGGCTCGAAGCGCCTCGGTGCATTAGTCTGGCGACTCCCGCCGGCCCCTGCGCGCGAAGCCAGGCACTCCATGCCCGCTTCGCAGTCACGACACATGGCCACCGGCCCCGGGGCGCACCGCAGCCCCGCGTCACCCGCCAGACATTCACGGTACTGCATGAGCAATCCTGAACCCGGCAACCCGCCACGCAAGTCACTCTCCCGCTCGCTGCTGGGAGGCGAAGAACCGGACCCGCGCTTCACCCTGGCCAACGAGCGCACCTTCCTGGCCTGGATCCGCACCGCGCTGGCCCTGCTCGGCGGCGGCATCGCGGTCGAGACGTTCGCCAGCCAGGCGCTCGAACCGATGCTGCGGCTAATCATCACCCTGAGCCTGCTGTTCCTGAGCGTGCTGGTCAGCGCCGGCGCCTGCCTGCGCTGGCTGTCGGTGGAGCGCGCCCTGCGCCATCGCCGCGCCCTTCCTCTGCCCGGGCTGGTGCCGATGCTGGCGGTCGGCTGCTGCGTGGCCGCGCTGATCCTGGTCGTGCTGTTCTGGCCGCGCTGGCAGCATGGCTGACGCGCCTCTCGACGCCGGCCTGCAGGCCGAGCGCACGGAGCTGGCCTGGCGCCGCACGCAGATCTCGCTGCTGGTAATCGCCTGCCTGGCCCTGCGCGACCACCACCCGGCGGTCTCGCTGCTCGCCCTGGGCACCGCCGGCGTGCTCTGGCTGCGCCAGGGCCGGCGCTACCAGCGCAGCCTGGCGATGCTGCGCGACGAGCGCGGTCAGGCGCGCCTGCGGACGGTGCTGGGCACCAGCATCGCGCTGGTGGCCATCGCGGTGATCGCGGCCCTGGATGCCTTGGGCCGCTGAGCTAGGGTGCCAGCTGCGCGATGCCGCGCTCGATCACCGCGTCGAGGTAGCCGGGGTCGCCGTAGATGCGGGCCAGCAGGATGGCGCCCTCGAAGTCGGCCACCAGCTGCCGCGCCAGGCGCTGCGCCTGCTCCTCACCATGGCCCGCGCGATACAGCTCGGTGAACGCGGCCGCCCAGTCGTCGAGGAACAGCCGGATCGGCTCCATCAGCTCGACCTTGCCGTAGGTGGCGTCCACCGCCACCACGCCCATCAGGCAGCCGATCGAGTCGTCCTGGAACAGCTTCCTGGCCCGGCGACCGATGCCGGCGAGCCGCTCCTGCACGGTCAGGCTCTCGTCGTAGGCGATGGCGAACAGGGACTGCTTGAGGCGCCCGTGGGTCCACTCCAGAACGTCGCGAAGGAGCGCTTCCTTGTTCGGGTAGTGATGGTAGAAGGACGCCTTGGTCAGCCCGCAGGCGGCAGACAGGGCGTCCATGGTGGTGCCGTGGTAACCGAGGCGCTTGAAGGTGTTGGCGCAGCGCAGCAGCAGCTCATCGCGGGGAATCTTCAACGGACGCACGGGCCGCTCCTGTTCTCGATCATGGGCGGTGATTCTAGGGCATAAGCGATGACGTCTCAATTTGACGGTTACCGAATGTTTGTTTAGATTTCTCAAACCAAACATTTGGTAAGTAAGTAGAATCAACCTGGCATCGCCAGTCCCCTTCATCCAGTCAGGAGAGTCACCATGAGCGAAGCAAACAGCGGCCCGGGCCGCGTCACCCGCGAGCGGCGCGGCCACCTGTTCCTCGTCGGCCTCGACCGCGCGGGGAAACGCAACGCGTTCGACAGCGCCATGCTGGCCGACCTGGCTCTGGCCTTCGGCGAGTTCGAGCGCGATGACGAGCTGCGCTGCGCCGTCCTGTTCGCCCATGGCGAGCACTTCACCGCCGGCCTGGACCTGATGGAGCTGACGCCCAAGCTCGCCTCGGGCGGCTTCCAGTACCCGGACGGCGGCATCGACCCCTGGGGCGTCTCCGGGCCGCGCCGCACCAAGCCGGTGGTGATCGCCGTGCAGGGCACCTGCTGGACCGCGGGCATCGAACTGGTGCTCAACGCCGACATCGCGGTCGCCGCGCGCAACACGCGCTTCGCCCACCTGGAGGTGCTGCGCGGCATACCACCCTCCGGCGGCTCCACCGTGCGCTTCACCCAGGCCGCCGGCTGGACCAGCGCCATGCGCTACATGCTGACCGGCGAGGAATTCGGCGCCGAGGACGCCCTGGCCATGCGCCTGCTGACCGAGGTGGTCGAGCCCGGCGAGGAACTGGCGCGGGCCATCGAATACGCAGAGCGCATCGCCAAGGCCGCGCCGCTGGCCATCCGGGCCACCCTGCAGTCCGCCTTCCAGGCCCGGGACGAAGGCGACGCCGCCGCCCTCTCCCGGCTCAACGAGCTGCTGTTCTCGCTGATCAGGAGCGAGGACGTTCGCGAAGGGGTGATGGCGATGATGCAGAAGCGCGAGCCGGTGTTCCAGGGCCGCTGATACCCTCCCCCCTGGGCAACGGTGGCGATGACCGCTGCCACTCTTCGCAACATCCGGCTGGAGCCCTTTGCATGACCAGACCCGCTTCACTCTCGGTGATCGACCCGTTGTCCCTGGTGGCGGACGACGGCTACCGCCTGGCCGCCACCCGCTACTCCGCGCAAGGCGCCGCCCGTGGCAACCTGATCGTGGCCGGCGCGACCGGCGTGCAGCAGCGCTTCTACCGCCGCTTCGCCCAGCACGCCAGCGCCCGCGGCTTCAACGTGCTGACCCTGGACTACCGGGGCATCGGCGACTCCGCTCCCGCCACCCTGAAAGGCTTCGAGATGGCCTACCTGGACTGGGGCCTGCGCGACCTGGCCGCCGCCGTCGAACGGATGGACGACGGCCGTACCCCGCTGTACTGGATCGGCCACTCCTTCGGCGGCCACGCCCTCGGCCTGCTGCCCAACCACCAGAAGATCGCCGCGGCCTATTGCTTCGGCACCGGCGCCGGCTGGGCCGGCTGGATGCCCAGGGCCGAGGCATTCAAGGTGCGCCTGATGTGGTCCTGCGTGCTGCCGCTGATCGTCGCCTGGAAGGGCTACATGGCCTGGAGCCTGCTGGGCATGGGCGACGACCTGCCGCTCGGGGTCTACCGGGACTGGAAGCGCTGGTGCGCCCATCCCCACTACTTCTTCGACGATCCCGCGATGGCCGATGTCGTCAGGCGCTACGCCCAGGTGCGCACGCCCTGCGTGTTCGCCAACGCGGTGGACGACCTGTGGGCGCCGCCCGTCTCGCGGGACGCCTTCATCAAGGGCTATCGCAACGCGCCCCTGCGCACCCGAGACCTGGCCGGCCAGTCCATCGGCCACATGGGCTACTTCCGCGAGTCGGCCAGCGCGCTCTGGGACGAAGCCCTGGACTGGTTCGCCGGGCAAGGCGCCGCCGACGCGCCACGGCAGCCTTCGGCCTGCGGGGGCGGACGATGAGCCTGGCAGCGCCGGACCATGCCCAGGCGGCCGAGCGCTTCCGCGCGCTGGTGGAAGGCCGGCGGGCGATCCGCCGCTTCACCGACGAGCCGGTGCCCGACGCGGTCATCCGCGCTTGCCTGGAACTCGCGGTGCTGGCACCCAACTCGTGCAACCTGCAGCCCTGGTCCTTCCAGGTGGTGCGCGACCCCGCCCTGCTCCAGCGGCTGCACCCGGTCTGCCTGGGACAGAGCGCCGCCAGGGCGCCGCTGATCATCGCCGTGCTGGCGCGACCGGACGGCTGGAAGCAGGCCTGCGCCGACGTGCTCGCGTTCTGGCCCGAACCCCAGGTGCCGCCGGTGATCGACCGCTTCTACAAAAAGACCGCACCCTTCCAGTACAACCAGGGCCGGCTGGGCTGGCGCGGCCTGCTCAAGCGCCTGCTGGTCCGCCTGGTGGGGCTGCGGCGCCCGGTCATGCGTACGCCCAACAGCCTGCAGCAGATGCGGCTGTGGGCGGTGAAATCGACGGCGCTGGCCGCCCAGAACCTGATGCTGGCGTTCCACAGCCACGGCTACGGCACCTGCCCGATGGAAGGCTTCGACGAGCAGCGCCTGCGCCGGGTGCTGCCACTGCCCGCGGACGCGATCCCGATCATGCTGCTGGCGGTCGGCGTGCCGGGCGAACGGGCCGTCTACAACCCGCGCCTGCGCTTTCCGCTCGAACGCAGCGTATCGTGGCACTGAACGGCTGCTGAACCATAACAACAAGAGGACTACCCGCCATGACGTTCACCCAGATCGACTACGAGACCCACGGCCCGATCCGCGTCATCCGCTTCAACCGGCCGGACAAGCGCAACTGCATCGGCCCGGTCACCCACCGCGAGCTGATCGAGGCCTGGACGCGCTTCCGCGACGACGACGGCGCCCTCGTCGCCATCATCACCGGCGCCGGCGACAAGGCCTTCTGCGCAGGCGGCGACCTGCAGGCGGGCCTCGACCTGGTGCCGTCCACCCCGGACGAGATCGCCGCCCACGACCGTGGCGAGCGGCCCGGCATCCTCGGCCCGAGCCTCTGGACGGACATCTACAAGCCGGTGATCGCCGCGGTGAACGGCGTGGCCTACGCCGGCGGGCTGGAGTGGGCCTGCTTCGCCGACATGCGCATCGCCGAGGAACACGCCTCCTTCGGCGTCACCTGCCGGCGCTGGAACATCGGCCTGGCGGATGGCGGCAGCCAGCGCCTGCCGCGCATCGTCGGCATGGGCCGGGCGATGGAGCTGATCCTCACGGGCAAGGTGATCTCGGCGGCGGAAGCCCTCGCCATCGGCCTGGCCAACGAGGTGGTGCCCCGGGGCCGGTCGCTCGAACGGGCGATGGAGCTGGCCAGGTTCCTCTGCACCCTGCCGCAACCGGCCATGCGCTCGGACAAGGAGGCGGCGGTACGCGGCTACGGACAGCCGCTGGCCGAGGGACTGCGCATCGAGGCGGAGTGCTTCAACCGCTCCATCCATCACGACGACACCCGCGAGGGTCTGCGCCGCTTCCTCGAGCGCGACCACCCGGACCGGTCCGTCGCCACGCCGCCGAAGACGCCCGGCCTGGTCAGGGACTGAGGCGCCCGCCATGCGCTTCGATCTGCTGCTGAACCTGCACCTGTTCGCCGTGGCCTTCTGGCTCGGCGTGGTGGCGGTGGAATACCTGCTCGAACGCGGCCGCGCGCAGAGCCGCGGCCAGGGTTTCGCCGTCGCCAGGCTGCACCGCAGGATCGACCTGCTCTTCGAAACGCCGGCCTTCGCCGTGGTGCTGGTGACCGGCCTGCTGCTCGTCGAGCCCGCGCGCTTCGGCGGCCTGTATGCCCTCAAGGTGGTGGCCGGCGCGCTGGCGGTCGCCGGCAACCTGCTGTGCCTGGTGCCCGTCCTGCAACGCCGCGCCGCGGCGGAACGTGACGACCTGGCCGACGTGATCCGCCAGTCCCGGCGCATCGACACCATCTCCCTGGTCGCCATCCCGGCCGGCCTGCTGGCGCTGGCCTGCGGCGTCTACCTGATGCTGCTGCGCTAGCCGTGGAGCCAATCCGCGCTTCTCCTGACCCGCTTCGCGTGACATCCTTCGGCTTCCACAGACTTGCACTCGGCGCGCCGCTCGCCCAGATTCAGGAAAGCCCGAGCACACAGCAGGAAGCCCATGTCGGAAGCCGGCAGCATCATTCAGGACACCGAGCACTCGCCACCGCGCCTGCGGGTGCGCGGGGACTGGACACTGAGACACTACAACCGCCTGGAAGCGGAGCTGGAGCGCCTGCCCGCCCAGGCGCCCGAGCCGGCGCTGGACTTCGCCCAGCTCGGCCAGCTGGACACCGCCGGCGCCGCCCTGCTCGGCCGCTGGCTCGGCGCCGAGCGCCTGCTGGCACTGGCCCAGGGCAACCCCGAGCTGCCGCCCGAGCGCCTGGCGCTGCTGCGCACCGTCGGTGAGGCCCTGCACTATTGTCCCCAGGCGCCCGGCGCCGCGCACCGCTCCGCCGCCTACGAGGTGCTGGAGGAAGTCGGCGTCACCGTCACCGGCTTCTGGAGCCGCCTGCGCGCCCTGCTCGGCTTCATCGGCCTGGCCCTGGACAGCCTCGTCCGCACCCTGTTCCGGCCGCGCCGCTGGCGGATCACCTCGCTGGTGTCGCACATCGAGCAGACCGGGCTGAACGCCATCCCCATCATCGTCCTGCTGACCTTCATGGTCGGCGCGGTGGTCGCCTTCCTCGGCGCCACGGTGCTGGCCAACTTCGGCGCGACCATCTACACCGTGCACCTGGTGGCCTTCTCCTTCCTGCGCGAGTTCGGCGTGCTGCTCACCGCCATCCTCATGGCCGGCCGCACCGCCAGCGCCTTCACCGCGCAGATCGGCTCGATGAAGGCCAACGAGGAAATCGACGCCATCCGCGTGCTCGGCCTCAACCCGATGGAGTTGCTGGTGCTGCCGCGCATCCTGGCGATGATGATCAGCCTGCCGATCCTCACCTTCATCGCCATCCTCTCCGGCATCCTCGGCGGCGGCGTGGTCAGCGCTCTGATGCTGGACATCTCGCCGACTCTGTTCCTTGGCATCCTGCAGTCGGAGGTCCCGGTCCAGCACCTCTTCGTCGGCCTGGCCAAGGCGCCGTTCTTCGCCTTCATCATCGCCATCATCGGCTGCCTGGAAGGCTTCAAGTCCGGCGGCAGCGCCAAGTCGGTCGGCGACCACACCACCTCGGCGGTGGTGCAGTCGATCTTCGTGGTGATCCTGCTCGACGCCGTGGCGGCGATGTTCTTCATGGAGATGGGCTGGTGAACGACGTCCTCGTGGAAGTGCGCGGCCTGCGCAACCAGTTCGGCGCCCAGGTGGTGCACCAGGACCTCGACCTGGACATCCGCCGCGGCGAGGTGCTCGGCGTGGTCGGCGGCTCCGGCACCGGCAAGTCGGTGCTGCTGCGCAGCATCGTCGGCCTGCTGCGTCCGGCCGCCGGCAGCATCCGGGTGTTCGGCGAGAGCCTGCTGGACGCCCCGCCCGAGCGCCGCTCGCAGCTGGAGCGGCGCTTCGGCGTGCTGTTCCAGCGCGGCGCCCTGTTCTCGTCACTGACTGTGATCGAGAACATCGCCCTGCCGCTGATCGAGCACGCCGGCCTGTCGCGCCCCGACGCCGAGCGCCTGGCGCGGGTCAAGGTGGCGCTGGCCGGGCTGCCGGCGAACGCCGGGGACAAGTACCCGGACTCGCTCTCGGGCGGCATGGTCAAGCGCGCCGCGCTGGCCCGTGCCATCGCCATGGACCCGGAAATCCTGTTTCTCGACGAGCCCACCGCCGGGCTCGACCCCATTGGCGCCGCCGCCTTCGACCAGCTCATCCTCACCCTGCGCGACGCATTGGGCCTGAGCGTGTTCCTGGTCACACACGACCTCGATACGATCTACAGCATCTGCGACCGGGTCGCCGTGCTCTCGCAGAAGAAGGTGCTGGTCGCCGACCGCCTGCCGGTGGTCGAGGCCACGGACGATGCCTGGATACGCGAATACTTTCACGGCCCCCGTGGCCGCGCGGCCCAGCAGGCCGCGAACAGGGAGAACTGACGATGGAAACCCGTGCGCATCACGTGCTGATAGGCCTGTTCACCGTGCTCGCGGTGGGCAGCGCGCTGCTGTTCGCCCTGTGGATGGGCAAGTCCAGCATCGACCGCGAGTTCAAGCTGTACGAGGTGGTGTTCAAGGAGGCCGTCAACGGCCTCTCCGTCGGCAGCAGCGTGCAGTACAGCGGCATCAAGGTCGGCGACGTGGTCAGCCTGAGCCTCGACCCCAGCGACCCGCGCCAGGTCCAGGCCCTCATCCGGGTCGCCGAGGACACGCCGGTCAAGGAAAACACCCACGCCCGCCTGGCTGTGACCAGCATCACCGGCGGCGCGGTGATCCAGCTCTACGGCGGCACCCCGACCAGCCCGCCCCTGGCCACCCGCAACCACGAGCCGACGGTGATCGTCGCCGACCCGTCGCCGCTGTCGCGCCTGCTCACCAACGGCGAGGACCTGGTGACTAACATCAACCACCTGCTGGCCAACGCCAACCGCATGTTCTCCAGCGAGAACATCGACCGCGTCGGCAGCACCCTGGCCGGCCTGGAGCAGACCGTGGGCGCCGTGGCCAGCCAGCGCGGCGAGATCCGCCAGGCCCTGGCCGAGCTGGCCGAGACCAGCCGCCAGGCCAGCCTCCTGCTGCAGCGCACCAACGAGACCATGCGCGGCGCCAACAACCTGCTCGACCAGCAGGGGCGCAGCGTGATGGACAGCGCCGCCCAGACCATGGCCACCCTGGAGCGCACCAGCGCCAGCCTGGAACAGCTGCTCGCGCGCAACGAGGACGCCCTCAGCGGCGGCCTGCAGGGCATCGGCGAGATCGGCCCGGCGATCCTCGAACTGCGCAGCACCCTGACCTCGCTGCGGCAGATGACCCAGCGGCTCTCCGACAACCCCGGCGCCCTGCTGCTGGATCGTCAACAGAACAAGGAATTCCAGCCATGATCCGCCCGCTGCTGCTCCCCCTCGGCCTGACCGCCCTGCTCGGCGGCTGCTCCCTGCTGCCCGAGGCCGAACCCGTGCAGACCTACCTGCTGCCCTCGCTCCAGCCGCAGGCGGCGAGCCAGGCGCAGCCCCTCGCCCGCTCGCTGGGCATCGGCCGGCCCCAGGCCAGCCTGGTGCTGGACAGCACGCGCATCGCCGTGGTCCCCCAGGGCAGCGAGATCAGCAGCTACAAGGGCGCGCGCTGGAGCGACCCGGCGCCGGCGCTGCTGCGCGACCGGCTGCTGGAAGCCTTCCAGGCCGACGGCCGCTTCGCCGCACTGAGCAGCGCGGAGCAGCACCTGCAGAGCGACTTCGTGCTGGCCGGCAACCTGCTGGCATTCCAGAGCGAGTACCGCGACGGCAAGCCCGAGGTGGTGATCCGCTTCGATGCGCGGCTGGTCCGCGCCGACACCCAGCGGGTCGCGGCCAGCCGCAGCTTCGTGGTGCGCCAGCCCAGCCGGACGGTCGAGGTACCGGCGGTGGTGGACGCCTTCGGCCAAGCCAGCGACCAGCTCGCCGGACAGCTGGTCGAGTGGACCACCCAGCAGATACAGGCCGAGAAATAAGCCCGGGGCGGCTGGTCAGGCCTGGCGGTAGCCGACCCAGCCACGGAACGTGAAGCCCGCGTAGAACAGTTCGACGCCCTCGAACCCCGCCTGCCGCAACAGCGCCTCATCCTGCTCCGGCGACAGCAGCGGCAGGCGTTCGCCGATCGCGGCGGCCGCGCCCTGCGCCTGTTCCCGCGCAACCCCGGACGCCTCGGCGAACGCCGCGTAGCGCTGCAACCAGCGCATCCTCTCCTCGCCCTCGGGGACGCTGTGGTGGGCGACCACCAGCGGCGCGCTGGGGGCGAGTCGTTGCCAGAGTTGCTGGAGGGTGCGCAGCCGCTCCTCCAGGGGCAGGAAATGCAACGTCAGCAGGCAGGTGGCGCCATCGAAATACCCCTCGGCCAGCGAGTCGATATAGCCCTGGTGGAAGTCCACGCGGGCCTCCAGCGCGCCCAGCGTCTGCCGGGCCAGGGCGAGCATCTGCGCCGAGGGATCGACCCCCGCGAAGCGCCAGCCGGGCTGTGCCTGGGCGAACGCCTGCAGCTCCAGACCGCCGCCCGCGCCGAGCACCAGCACGCGGCCGTCCTCGGGCACGCGCTCGGCCAGCAGCAACATCGCCATCCGCTGCAGGCCATGAAATCCAGGCACCTGGCGGACCGGGCCCTCGGCGTAGCGGGCGACAACCTGTGGATCGGAAAAAGGCGACATGGGACCTCCCGGGAACCGGACAGAAACAGGATTCGCAAACGGCTTCGCGGGCTACACGCCCGGCAGGCCGAAGATCAGCGACTGGTGGGCGGCGGCGCCCGCCAGGGTGCCATCGCCCACCGCCAGCGGTACCGAACCCCCCATGCGCGCCGCATCACCGCAGGCGTAGACGCCCGGAACGCTGGTCGCCTTCATCGCGTCGGTGTGGATGATCCGGCCGAACTCGCCCTCGCTGAACGCGCAGCCCAGCAGGCCGGCCAGCGGGTCGGCGACTTCGACCCGGGTGGGCACGAACAGGCCGTCAAGACTCACGCGGCGTCCGCTGCCCAGAACCAGCTCCAGCTCACCTTCCAGGCGCGCCACGGCCTCGCGCTCCAGCGCCACGCCCCGGTCGGCGAGCTTCGCCAACTGCTCCGCGTCGGGTTCGAACGCCCCGTTCAGGAACAGGGTGGTCTCGCCCCAGTCCGGCAGCAGCAGCGCCAGGTGCATGGCCATGGCGGAGGTGGCGACGATGCCGATACGGCCCCGCTCCAGCTCGTAGCCGTGGCAGTACGGGCAATGGAACACGCGGCTGCCCCAGCGCTCGGCGAGGCCGGGAATGTCGGGCAAGCGGTCGACCACGCCGGTCGCCAGGATGATCCGGCTCGCCTCGCGGGCCTCGCCTGCCTCGAAATGCACGCGAAAACCTTCCACCGTGCGCTCGGCGCCGACGGCCCGGTCGGACAGCCATTCCACGGTGGCGTAGGCCATGAGCTGGTCCCGCGCCTGGCGGGCGATGTCGCCGGGCGCGACGCCGTCCTGGGTCAGGAAGCCGTGAGAATGCGCAGCGAACCGGTTGCGCCGCTGCCCGCCGTCCACTACCAGCACCCGGCGTCGCGCCCGTGCCAGCGGCAATGCCGCCGACAGCCCCGCATAGCTGCCGCCGACGACGATCACATCATGCTGCATGTCCCCTCCTCGCTCGCGGCGTCGCCGCGCAATCATGAAACTAATGAAATTACATGATAGGCCGGAGAAATTTGCTCACGCAACTTGAAATGTGGCATTAAGACGACCCGTCACCACAAGGCATGGCCATGAGAAAGGACAGCAGGCTCTCCCGCATGCTCCACGTGCTGCTGCACATGGCGCGGCACGATCAGCCGTTCACCTCCGAGCAGATCGCCAGGATGCTGGACACCAACCCGGTGGTGGTCCGACGCACCATGGCCGGGCTGCGCCAGGCCGGCTACGTGCACTCGGAAAAGGGCCATGGCGGAGGCTGGACCATCGTTCGCGACCTCGAATCCATCACCCTGCTGGACATCCACAAGGCCGTGGGCGGCCCGCGGATATTCGCCATCGGCAACGAGCATGACGACCCGCAGTGCGCCGTCGAGCGGGTGGTCAACGCCGCCCTGGAAGACGCGCTGAACGAGGCCGAGGCCCTGCTGGTCGCCAGGCTGGGCGCCATTTCCCTGGCGCAACTGGCCCGCGAGTTCGACGGCCTGTGCCGGCAGAGTGGCTGGGGCGTCGAAGGGCCGCACGAGAGCTAGCGTCTAGAGCGTGCCGGGTGGCTGGACCTGGCGAAGCTGGATCAGATGGCCGTAGGGGTCGCGGACGATGGCCGCCCGGTCGCTTCGCTCGACCTCCCCGCCACCCGCCTCCTTCATCAGGGCGACGGTGGCGGCGATGTCGTGGACCTCGAAGCCGATGGCCACAACGCCGGCGTCGCCGAACGCCAGCGGCCCCCTGCCCGTCGCCCGGTCGTAGGTGAAGGCCTCCAGGGTCGGGCCACCCGGGCTGTAGCCGGGCATCTCGATGTGCCGGCCACGCACCACCACATCAGGGATGCCGGTCAGCTCGGCGATGAAGTCGCCGTCGTAGTCGCGCTCCGCGCCAACGGTGCCGGCGGCGAAGACGGCGCGGTAGAAGCCGGCGACGCGCGTCCAGTCCGGCGAGTTGTGATTGGCGTGGAGGAAGCGCACCCCGTCGTCGGCGGGCGCGCTCGATCCCAGCCAGGTACGCACCAGGGAATCCAGCGTCCGGTAGACCGTCCGCGGCGTGAACGGCGCGGGCAGCGGGATGTGCATTTCGACGGCGTTGCCGTCCGGGTCCCTGGCATACAGCACCGGCGCCCGCTCGCTCGCCTCGAACACGCTGCTGACGGTCCCGCCGGCGGCCAGCAGCCGGCCGACGACCCCGCGCATGTCGGTGGTCTCGAAGCACAGGTGCGCATAGCCGTCGTCGGAAGCCTGTGGCGCGGGATCGGCGGCCCGCCGCGCCGGGATCAGCGTCAGAGTCGGCCCGTCGCCACCGTAGCCCGGGGTGCGCAGCACCACGGCCTCGCCGGACACCTGCGCCGGCACCCAGTCTTGCCGGGCGACCTCTTGAGCGTCGAAGGTCGCCTGGTAGAAGTCGGCCAGGCGCCGAACATCCGGGGTGGCGATGGTCACGTTGCGGAAGGTCGCCTGGGCCGGCTGGAGACGGTAGTCGCTGGCGGAAAACGACAGCGCCCACCAGATCGCCACGGCCGCGACCAGCACCACCAGGGCGATGGCTGTCTTCTTCATCTGCACGCACTCCGTTCGGGATAGAAAGGGGCCGTCAGCGACGGCCCAAGACCCCAGGTCTCCACCCGGGGACAGCAGCGTCCATGGCTCAGCGCACGCCCGTGCGGCGCAGGGAGGCCGGGGTGAAGTCGTTGGACGACAGCTCGATGCCGTACTTCGGCGCGTTGCGGATCTCATTGCGCAGTCCCGACACGAAATAGCGGCCGTTCAGCAGGTCGTAGCAGGTCTCCACTAGGATCAGCGGCAGTTGCTGCTGGTACACCTGCTGCAGGTGCCCCTCGGCCACACGCCAGATCTGCCCGCGGTTGTCGTAGTGGTCGGCCACCAGCGCCTGCCAGGTGTCCTCGTCGAGGTACAGACGGCGCTTGGCGTAGATGTGGCGGCTGCCCGACTTCAGGTTGGCCTCCACCACCCAGACGCGGTGCAGCTCGTAGCGGGTGTGGTCGGGGTTGAGGTGGCCGGGGCCGATGATGTCCGCGTACTTCAGGCCGGGGTCGTCCAGGCGGTAGGCGTTGTAGGGGACGTACATCTCCTGCTTGCCGACCAGGGTCCAGTCGTAACGGTCCGGCGCGCCGTTGAACATCATGAAGTTGTCGGAGGTGTGCTGGCCGTCGCTGGTGGTCGACGGGCCGTCGTAGGAGACCTGCGGCGCGCGCCGCACGCGGCGCTGGCCGGCGTTGTAGGCCCAGGCCAGGCGCGGCTCCCTGACCTGATCCAGGGTCTCATGAACCAACAGCACGTCGCCGGCCAGCCGCGCGGGCGAGACGGTCCGCCACTTGTAGTAGAACAGCACGTTGGCGTTCTTCGCCGTGCCCGCGTCGCTCAGCGCCCAGGGCATCGCCACGTACTGGTCGAGCAGGCTGGGGGTGAACTGGCCGCTGGCCTGGGGCGCCGAAGTGATGATGTTGCGCTGCAGCGTCGAGCCCATGTAGCGCGCCATGTGGTTCCAGATCGCCTCCAGGCCATTGCCGGCGATGGGGAACGGCACGCCCATGCGGTAGTGCTCCAGGGTATTGCCGCCGCCGGACAGGCTCACCGCCTGGGCGTTCTCGCGGGTCTTCTGCAGCCAGCCGTCCGGGAACACCGCGCTGCGGTGGCTCGAGTAGACCGGCATGCGGAAGGTCTGCGGGTAGCGCTTGAACAGCGCCAGCTGGCCTTCGCTGAGCCGGTCCCGGTACTGCTCGGCGTTGTCGGCGGTGATGGTGAAGAGCGGCCGGTCGCCGGCGTAGGGGTCGGTCATGAAGCCGCTGCCATCGACGCTGCCGGCGTCCTTGGCCAGGCCACCGCTCCAGGCGGGGATGCTGCCGTCGGCGTTGCCGGCCTTCTCGGCGCCCACCGGCGTCAGCGCCTGGCCGAGCGCGGCGGCCTGCTGCGCGTCGACGGCGCCCAGGGAGGCCGTCGCCCACAGCGACAGCAGCAGGGTGGAGCCAGTGATCAGGTTCTTGTAGGTCGTCATGGTCGTCACCGTCAGAAGTTCACGCCGAAGCTGAGCGCGATGAAGTCGCGGTCGACCTGGGTGTTGTAGTCGCCGCCGAAGAAATTGGTGTAGGAGAGGCTCGCGCCGTAGGTCTTGTCGTACTCCGCGTCGAGCCCGACGCTCAGCGCCTTGGCGCCCTCGTTGAAGGGCGTGGTGGTCGGCCCGTAGCCCTCCACGTCGTGCGACCAGGCCAGGTTCGGGCGCAGGCTGACCCCGGCGAACACGTTGCAGTAGTCCCAGATCGCGCGCACCCGGTAGCCCCACGAGGTGGAGGTGGTGAAGCCCTTGTCGTTGCACTCCTCGGGCCGGGTGGTGTTGGTGCTGGTCCGGCACAGGCCGTTGTCCGCCAGCGCGCCGGTGCCGTAGATCGCGTCGCGGCCGTAACGCAGGCCGCCGTCGCCCTCCAGTCCGCCCACGCGCACCAGCGCGGCCTCGCCGACCAGGGTCAGGCGCTCGGCGCCCATCACCCGGTCGAAGAAGTGGGTGGCGGTGACCTGCAGTTGGCTGACTTCCTTGCGCCGGTAGCCGGCGACCCGCTCGTCGTTGCCCGGACGCACCGCCGCGTTCACCGGCGACAGCGCCGGGCTGCCCAGCAGGCCGGTGACCAGGTCGGCGCCGTTGAGCTGCAGCGGCGCGTTCGGCCGGTAGCTGAATTCGCCGGAGAGCGCGGTGCCGGTCGCCAGCGTGGTGGCGAAGCTCAGGCCGTACAGGCGGATGTCTTCCGGATAGTCGAAGTAGTAGCGGCTGGTGCCCAGCCGGTAGGCGCTCACCAGCGACTGCCCGGTGGGCGATGCGACGATGCCGCCGCAGGCCGCGGCGGGAATCCCCAGGTTGGCGCACACCGTGTCGGTGAACGCCAGGTCGGCGATGTTCGGCCCGGCCACCACGCTGAAGTACGGCGTGCGGCTGTGGTAGTTCATGAAGTAGGCGCCGAACTCCGCGTCCAGCGGCGCCGAGAACCAGCGCAACGCCGCCCCCCACTGCCCCGAGTCGCGCGCGTCGTTGTCGCTCACCCGTGGGATCACTATGCCCTCGCGGGTGAGCTGCACGCCGAAGGGTTCGAGCGCCGCGCGGGCCAGCGCGTTGCCCGAGATGTCCGGGCCGACGATGTTCTGGTCGCAGCCGTCGGCCACGTTGTCCACGCCGAAGAAGGTGCCGCAGTTGTCGACCACGGTCTGCTCCCAGTCGAGCTGGTAGAAGGCCTCGACGGACAGGTCCTCGGTCAGGCTCTGTGACAGCGAGAACAGGCTGACCGGGATCAGCCCCTCCTTGATCTCCGCCCCCGGCCGGCGGAAGGCAGCCACGTCGACGGGGTTGACGCTGTTGATGCCGCCGCCGATGAAGGTGCTCTCGCCCCAGCTGATCACCTGCCGGCCCAGGCGCGCGGAACCCTGCTGCCCGGCCAGCTCGTAGTTGTGGTAGACGAAGGCGTCCAGCAGCTGCGCGCCGGCGGACTTGGCGCCCTCCTTGCGGTTGCTGTCGCTGATGTCCTTCCACGGCCGGCTCTCGTCCTTCAGCTCGAAGTCGTACCAGTACTTGCCGCGGAAGAAGGCGCCGCTGTCGCCGTAGCGCAGCTCCAGGTCGTGCAGCCCCTTGAAGATCTTCGAGAAGGTCTCGCCCTTGGCGAAGTTCAGGCGCCCGTCGTCGCCGAGCACGGAAGCCGCCCCGCCGCCGTTGTTGGCGCCGATGAACTCGGATTTGGCGCTCTGCGTCGACCAGCTGGCGCCGACCGACAGTGCGCTGTCGAACTGGCCCTCCAGTTCGCCGAGCTGGAAGGTCACGGCGAGGCCGGGGGTGCTGGTCGCCGCGCAGATGGCGAGCGCCAGCGGTTTCAGGGTACGCATGGCAGTGTCTCCATTTCTTGTTGTTGTTCGTCGCGTGCTGCCGGGGGGTCAGTCCCGCAGCGGTGGCGGATAGTCGATGCGGTGGGCGCCGTGGTTGTCCCTGGCGAAGCTGGCGAGGTAGATGCCGTCCTGCTCCGGCAGCACCTTGGAGATGGCGCGCACCTGGCTGCCGTCGTGCATCAGCCAGTACAGGACCTGCTTGCCGGAGGGATCGAGCACCACGAAGCCGGTCTGCTTCTGCTCGGAGAACAGGCGGTGCGGCAGCCGCAGGATCAGCGGCTTGAGCCAGGGATTGGCGTGCAGCCAGGTGGCGATGGCGGTGCGCGGGGAGAACAGCGCCACGTACAGCCGCCCCTGCTCGTCACGGCTGATACCGTCGGGCATGCCCGGCATGCCTTCCTGCAGGATTTCCGCGGTGCCCGCCCGCTCGCCGCCGATGAACAGGCGCAGCATGCGGAACTTCGGGGTCTCGCTGATCACCAGCGATTGTTCGACGCCCTGCCCGTCCTCCGAACCCCGGTCGATCAGGATGCCGTCGACGAAATGCAGGTCCTGCACCACCAGTTGGGCGGTCTCGCGCTCCAGGTCGAACATCCACAGCCGGCCGTTGTTGGCCAGGCTGACGGCCTCCTCGAAGGCCGCCTCGCCCATGGCGGCGCCCGGGTAGGCGTAGGGCTCGGACATGTACACCCGCTTGCCGTCGCGGCTGATGTCGAGGTCGTTGCAGAACGCCACCGGGCGGCTGTTGCCCTCGTTCATGGCGGCCACCGCCATCGCCCCCTGGCCCAGCGGCCGCACGCTGCCCAGCGCCGCATCCGGGTCCAGCGCAGGCGGTAGCGGCACGCGCAGGGCCACCGGCCGGATCGCCCGGGTGGCGATGTTCAGCTCGTAGACACCCACCGGCGCCTCGCGCTCGGGGGTGAAGCCGTAGAGGTGCGAGTTGCAGAACAGGATGCGGTTGTCGTCGCCGGGCACGAAGCGGGCGCCGGACGGCACCAGCGGGGTCTGGGCGAAGCGCTCGGCCTTGCCGCTCGCCAGGTCCAGGCGCCAGAACCAGCCGTCGCGGGCGGTGACGAACGCCTGCCCGGAGTGTTCCTGGATCAGCACGTCGTCGTGGCCCGGCAGGTCGAGGCCGCTGACCGCCGGCGCCAGGTCGTCCGGCACCCTGGCGGCCTGCATCGCCGCGCTGATCTCGCCCATCCGGTAGGCCGGCGCGGGGCGGATATGCTCCGGCGGCGCGCTCAGCCACCAGGCCGCGCCCGCCACGGCGAGGACGGCCAGTCCCAGCATGCTCTTCGTCTTCATACGCGTTTCTCCCTCGCCTCGATCACGTGAGGCACCTCATCGTCGAGCCAGTAGCAACGGTGCGGCTCGACCACCAGCACCTCCTCGAACTTGCAGCCGCCGCCGCTCCAGCCGATGTGCGGCTCGATGGCCCACAGGCCGAGCTTGTTGCCGATGTGCTCGGGGGTCAGCGCGGCCGACAGGCCCAGCTTGAGGAAGGCGAGATTGGTCTCCAGGGAGAACCAGCCGAACGAGCGGGTGCCGATGCGCAGGTGCCGGCCCTGCTTCGGCTTGACCCGGAACACCCGGTGGCCGAGCACACAGTGCGGGTACTTGGCGTGGATGTTGTCGTAGCCTGCGGCGTGGATGCGGCGGTCGATCTCGGCCCAGATCTCCGCCGCCGTCAGCGGGCTGGCGAACAGTTGCGGAATGTCCTCGCGCAGCTGCAGGAGGAATCGCCGGGCGCGGTCCAGGCTGGGGTTGGGCGTCAGGCACAGGGCGTAGCCGACGTCGCCGATATAGCCGTCGACCACCGGCGACACATCGAGGATCGCCACGTGGTCGGCCTCCAGCCGCCGGGGGCCGGGATGGTAGTCGGCGTAGTCCTGGTAGCCATCGAAGCGCGAATGGTCGCCGAACCAGGCGAAGGCCCGGTGCAGGTAGCGCTCGGTACCGTGCTCGCGCAGGTAGGCCTCCAGCATCTCGGCGGCCTGCTGCTCGGTCATGCCGACCTGCAGGCGCCGGCCGACGTGCTGCACGGCGGCGTAGGCCAGGCGCTGGGCCTTGAGGAATCCGTCCATGGCCTCGGGCGGGGGTAGCTGGTCGGCGCCGTGTGCGTACCTGGAGGAAACCCTGGAGAGCCAGCGGTAGAAGCGATCCAGCGGACCGCTGGGCTTCAGCGAATAGCCGATGGGCATGGCCGATCCTCCCAGTGCAGCGGATCGACGGGCCGGAGCCGGCCATGGGAACGCGCCGGGCGCGAGGCCGGGCGGCAGCAACTGAACGTCATCATGAAGGGACTCGGTGTTGTTGTTATGAGCCCGATGCTAAGAGTCCCCGCGCGCTCGCGATGTTGTTCAGCGGCCAATCTGATGGTTGAATTCCGCCACCACAGGGAGAAGCCGCATGCGATCCGCCGCCGACAGTTCGTCGTTCATCTCGCTCACCGAGCTGCTGGTGCCGGTGCCGCTGCCGGCGCTGCTCATGGAAGTGCTGCTGGAACAGGGGCTGAGCGCGGAGCGCCTGCTGGAGGGCACGGAACTGCGCCTCGAACATTTCAGCCACCCGGATACGCTGCTCAGCTACCGGCAACTGGCCGTGATCATCTCCCGCGCCCTGGCGATGACCGGCAACCCCCGCCTCGGTCTGTTGTTCGGCTCGCGCATCCGCCTCTCCCACCTGGCCGAACTGGGCGCCCTGTACGCCACCGCGCCGACCTTGCGGCACGCCTACGAAATCGGCCTGAAGCACCAGAAGCTGCTCGGCAGCGCCTTCGACATGCGCCTGGTCGAGCGGCCGCGGCACCTGGCGATCATCGCCTCGAAACTGGTGCCGCTGGAGGAGCGCTACTACTTCAACCAGGAGTCCTGGCTGACTGCCATCGCCAACCAGACGGCGCTGGTGATGGAACACCCGCTGAGCGAACTCGGCCTGGAACTGGAGTTCGACTACCCCGCCCCGCAGGACCTCGGCCCCTATCACCGGCTATTCGGCAAAAAGGTTAAATTCGGCCAGCCCTACTGCCAGGTGCTCATCCCCCGCGAACTGCTGGACCGGCGTCTGCCCGGCGCCTGCCCGACCCTGTTCAAGCTCGCCGTGCAGCGCTGCGAGGAAGCCTCCAGCCGCAGCCGCGCGCCGCTGTCGCTGCCCGAGCAGGTGCGCATCCACCTGCGCCGGGAGCTGGAGTCGCCGCCCTCGGTCGAGGCCATCGCCAGCCGCCTCAACCTCTCGACCCGCACCCTGAACCGGCGCCTCGACGAACTGGACTGCAACTACCGCCAGCTGCTGCGCGAAGTGCGCTTCGAGACCGCCGCCCAGCTGCTGCAAGGAACCGCGCTGCCCATCGCGATCATCGCCCAGCGCTCGGGCTTCAACGACACCTCGAACTTCGTAAAGGCATTCCGCGAGTGGGCCGGCACCACGCCGAACCGCTACCGGCAGCACATCCACGAGGCTGGACAGCCACGCTGAAGCCCAGCGGATACATGATTGTCCTGCTGAAAGCCGCCAATGTGGCCGCCAAGCCTCAGCTATTGATTGACAGTTGCTCAGCCAGAATCAGTAGAACTGCACCACCGTTTCGAAGCTGCCGTCGACAGGGTCATAAAACAGATAGGCCGCACCTGCATCGTGGAACAACGCGGGCGCGTCGATTGGAAGCTGGCCCATGAAAACCAGCGGCTTGCCATCGCGGATAGGCCAGTCAGGTCCTTGTATCCACTTGGGCGGCTTGCCAACGCACTTGAAGCATTCCTTGAGTCGCTCCTTGATGAGCTGCCTTTTTCGAGTGTCGCTCAGGTCGCCATCAGTCGGAACGATCTTTTCGATCATGAATTCCAGCGGTGGGTCGAGGTACTCGGGAAGCGCCTTCAAGATCAGGGAATAAAGACCACCGAATCGCCGGGCGGAACGGAAGCTCACTTCCGCCTTATGCAGAAAATCCTCGATGATTCCCTCGGAGTTCACCAGCCCGCCCAGCGACACTCGATCCTGTTTATTGTGAAGACGCCGGTAATGATTCGTCCGAGCCGGGTAACGCTGATCCTCAAAAAAACCAAGCAGTGACTTCATCTCTTCCGTGGCAAGAGCGACATCGAGGGCAGGGCCATCAAGCCGCCCCTCGACGAAGCCGATGAGTATGTCGAGCTGTGACTGATACTTCACCAACTCTGGACGCATCGATGAGGCTCTCCTGCCCTAACCGCGGTCGAATCGTGTAGCCAGGCAGCTGCCGACCGGAATGTCATGCAATATGAATCTGGAAACCATTCGGCTCTGATCTCATATCCAGGAAGGCATCCCTTATTTCCTCGGCACCTTCTTGGTCTTTCTGAAAGTCGAATTCGACGATCTCTGCATCGAAGCCCAATGTTTTCACGCCACGCGAGGTCAATTGAACACGTATGCAATCGGCACAAAGTGTCACGCAGGTGGCGAGGCCGCTTCCGCCTTCTGACTGATCGGTTCTTTCGAGCCAGATACCCTCAAGCGGTTCTTCATCGTCATCATGAAAGCCACAGACAATATGAAGAACGTCCTCTCTTCCGTATTTTTCCGAAGTGAAGCCAAGGCTGACCCATATTTCCCAATCCGTCGTTCCTGACTTCAGAGAGTGGCACGAGAATCTATTCAAAGAGTCAACTCCGTCTCGATGCGCATTTCGGCTTTCTACTACCGACTCCGCTCACCATCATAGAAGCCCGAAGTGCATGGCCTTCTGCATGCCCATCGAGTACCAGAGTGACTCGCCCGATCTTGCCCGCCAGATTCCTTGCAGACGGATCGGTAAAGGGGCCTTCGATATCCACTCCGACCATCTTCAAAGCGGATACCTTATTGTCACGGTCTTTGAACTGTATCCATTCGGGGCCGGTGATTTCCCCTTCTATCAAGATACCCCTCAGCAACGTCAGCGGACCTTGCCCGGAATCTTGATATTCGACCTCATCGAGCTGCATTTCAAATGGCATGAGGTACTCGTTAATACGTTGCCAAAAAAGGCCGCTCAAGAGCGGCCTTTTTCATAAAGCAGACCACTCACTCGGCCAGACGCCAGGTCGTGCCGCCCTTGCCATCCTCCAGCACCACGCCCATGGCGGTGAGCTGGTCGCGGATGCGGTCGGACTCGGCCCAGTTCTTCTCGGCGCGCGCCTGCAGGCGTGCGGCGATCAGCGCTTCAACCTCGGCGGCGTCGACCTTGCCGACGGCGCCGGCCTGGAGGAAGGCGTCCGGCTCCAGTTGCAGCACGCCGAGCACACCGGCCAACTGCTTGAGCTGGGCAGCCAGGCCGGCAGCGGCCTGCACGTCAGACTCGCGCAGGCGATTGACCTCGCGGATCATCTCGAACAGCACGGCGCAGGCTTCCGGTGAGTTGAAATCGTCGTCCATCGCCGCGCCGAAGCGCTCGACGAAGGCCTCGCCACCGGTAGGCGCCGCTTCCGGCAGACCCTTGAGGCCGTTGTAGAAGCGCTCCAGGGCGCCCTTGGCTTCCTTGAGGCTGTCTTCGGAGTAGTTGATCGGGCTGCGGTAGTGGCTGGACACCAGCAGGTAGCGCACCACCTCCGGGTGGTACTTCTCCAGCACCTCGCGGATGGTGAAGAAGTTGCCCAGGCTCTTGGACATCTTCTCGCCGTCCACGCGCACCGCGCCGGCGTGCATCCAGGCCTTGGCGTAGAGCTTGCCGGTGGCCGCCTCGCTCTGCGCGATCTCGTTCTCGTGGTGCGGGAACACCAGGTCAGGGCCGCCGCCGTGGATGTCGAAGGTCTCGCCCAGGCAGCAGGTGGACATCACCGAGCACTCGATGTGCCAGCCCGGACGCCCGGCGCCCCAAGGCGACTCCCAGCTCGGCTCGCCCGGCTTGGCGCCCTTCCACAGGACGAAGTCCAGCGGGTCTTCCTTGATCTCGTCGACCTCGATGCGCGCACCGATCTTCAGCTCGTCGATCTTGCGCCGCGACAGCTTGCCGTAGCCCACGAACTTGCCGACGCGGTAGTACACGTCGCCATTGCCCGGGGCATAGGCGTAGCCCTTGTCGATCAGGGTCTGGATCATCTGGTGCATGCCGGCGATATGGCCGGTGGCACGCGGTTCGATGTCCGGGCGCAGCACGTTGAGGCGGCCCTCGTCCTCGTGCATCGCCGCGATCATGCGATCCACCAGGGCCTCGAACGGCTCGCCGTTCTCCTGGGCGCGCTTGATGATCTTGTCGTCGATGTCAGTGATGTTGCGTACGTAGGTCACGTCGTAGCCGCGCTGGCGCAGCCAGCGGGTGACCACGTCGAAGGCGACCATCACCCGTGCATGGCCAATGTGGCAGAAGTCGTACACGGTCATGCCGCACACGTACATGCGCACCTGGTTGCCTTCCAGCGGCTGGAAGGGTTCCTTGACCTTGCTCAGGGTGTTGTAGATGGACAGCATCTTTAAATTTCCTCAAGAACGGTTTTCAAGACAGCGAGCGAAGATCAGGCAAGGCGAAGCGGGGTGAGGAAACGGAATGTACTGCAGTACATGAGCATTCCGAACCTCGCTTCAACACAGCAGATCGAGCGCAGCAATTTGAAAGCCGTTATTGCCCCCAGGTGTCGCGCAGGGTGACGGTACGGTTGAACACCGGCTTGCCGGGCTGCGAGTCCTTCAAGTCGGCAACGAAGTAGCCTTCGCGCTCGAACTGGAAGCGTTCCTCGGCGCCGGCGTTGGCCAGCGACGGCTCGGCGCGGCAGCCCTTGAGCACCACCAGCGAATCCGGGTTGATGTTGTCGAGGAAGCTGCCGCCCCCCTCGTCCTTCTCCGGGTTGGCGGAGCGGAACAGGCGGTCGTACAGGCGCACTTCGCACTCCACGCTCTCGGCGGCCGGCACCCAGTGGATCACGCCCTTGACCTTGCGGCCCTCGGGGTTCTTGCCCAGGGTGTTCTCGTCGTAGGAGCAGCGCAGCTCGACGATATTGCCTTCGGCATCCTTGATCGCCTCGTCGGCGCGGATCACGTAGCTGCCGCGCAGGCGCACTTCGCCGCCGGGGATCAGGCGCTTGTAGCCATCCGGCGGGGTTTCCTCGAAGTCACCGGCATCGATGTAGATCTCGCGGCTGAACGGCAGCACGCGCACGCCCATGTCCTGCTTGGGATGGCGCGGCAGCTCGAGGTTCTCGACCTTGCCCTCGGGGTAGTTGGTGATCACCACCTTGAGCGGCTTGAGCACGCACATGGCACGCGCGGCGTTGGCGTCCAGGTCCTCGCGGATGGCGAATTCCAGCATGCCGATGTCGACCACGCCGCCGGCGCGGTTGACGCCGATCATGTCGCAGAAGGTGCGGATCGAGGCCGGGGTATAGCCACGGCGGCGATAGCCGGACAGGGTCGACATGCGCGGGTCGTCCCAGCCATTGACGTGATTCTCGTCGACCAGCTGCTTGAGCTTGCGCTTGCTGGTGATGGTGTAGTTCAGGTTGAGCCGGGCGAACTCGTACTGGCGCGGCTGGGCCGGTACCGGCAGGTTGGCCAGGAACCACTCGTACAGCGGGCGATGGTCCTCGAACTCCAGGGTGCAGATGGAGTGGGTGATGCCCTCGATGGCGTCCGACTGGCCGTGGGTGAAGTCGTAGCTCGGGTAGATGCACCACTTGTCGCCGGTCTGGTGGTGATGGGCGTGGCGGATGCGGTAGAGGATCGGGTCGCGCAGGTTCATGTTGCGCGAGGTCATGTCGATCTTGGCGCGCAGCGAGCGGGCGCCATCCGGGAACTCACCGGCCTTCATGCGGGCGAACAGGTCGAGGTTCTCCTCGATGCTGCGCTCGCGGAACGGGCTGTCCTTGCCGGGGCTGGTCAGGGTGCCGCGGTACTCGCGCATTTCCTCGGCGTTCAGATCGCAGACGAAGGCCTTGCCGGCCTTGATCAGCTCGATAGCCCAGGCATGCAACTGGTCGAAGTAGTCGGAGGCGTAGCGCTCCTTGCCGGCCCACTGGAAGCCCAGCCACTCGACGTCGCTCTTGATCGCGTCGATGTATTCCTGGTCTTCCTTGGCCGGGTTGGTGTCGTCGAAGCGCAGGTTGCATTCGCCACCGAATTCCTGGGCCAGGCCGAAGTTCAGGCAGATCGACTTGGCATGGCCGATGTGCAGGTAACCGTTGGGCTCCGGCGGGAAGCGGGTGACGATCTTGGCGTGCTTGCCGCTGTCCAGGTCGGCCTGGACGACGGGGCGCAGGAAGTTGGCGGCTTTTTCGACGGTGGGCTTGCTCATGGTGTCCTTAGATGCGGTGCGGCCTCCGCGCGGGAGGTAGGCCGGTCGAGACAAAGCCCGTATGATACTCAACCCGCCATATACCTGACAGTCGCAAAGCGACCAGGCGCGGCCTTACTTCGCGCGAATGCGCCGCCGCCCTGCCCGCCTTGCCCGAATCCGAGAGCGCATCGTCATGATCAAGCTGCACACCAACCACGGCGTCATCACCCTGGAACTGTTCGAAGACAAGGCCCCGGAAACCGCCGCCAACTTCAAGGAATACGTGAAGAGCGGCCACTACGACGGCACCGTGTTCCACCGCGTGATCGGCAACTTCATGGTCCAGGGCGGCGGTTTCGAGCCGGGCATGAAGCAGAAATCCACCCGCGCGCCGATCAAGAACGAGGCCAACAACGGCCTCTCCAACAAGGTCGGCACCGTCGCCATGGCCCGCACCATGGACCCGCACTCCGCCTCCGCCCAGTTCTTCATCAACGTCGCCGACAACGGCTTCCTCGACCACACCGCGCCGACCATGCAGGGCTGGGGCTACGCCGTGTTCGCCCAGGTGACCGAGGGCATGGACGTGGTCAACGCCATCAAGGGCGTGGCCACCACCATGAAGTCCGGCCACCAGGACGTGCCGGTGGACGACGTGATCATCGAGAAGGCCGAAATCGTCGAGTGATTCGATGATCCTGCTGATCTCCGATCTGCACCTGGAAGAGGAACGCCCGGACATCACCCGGGCGTTTCTGCATTTCCTGCACACTCGCGCCCGCGAGGCCGAGACGCTGTACATCCTCGGCGACTTCTTCGAGGTGTGGATCGGCGACGACGGCATGTCGCCGTTCCAGCAGGGTATCGCCCGCGCCCTGCGCGAACTGAGCGACGCCGGCACACGCATCTTCCTGATGCACGGCAACCGCGATTTCCTGATCGGCCGCTCCTTCTGCCGCGCCGCCGGCTGCACCCTGCTGAAGGACCCGAGCATCGTGCAGTTCAATGGCGAGCCGGTACTGCTGATGCACGGCGACAGCCTGTGCACCCTGGACGTCGGCTATATGAAGCTGCGCCGCTGGCTGCGCAACCCGCTGACCCTGTTCATCCTGCGCCACCTGCCGCTCGCCACCCGCCACAGGCTGGCGCGCAAGCTGCGCAGCGAGAGCCGCGCGCAGACGCGGATGAAGGCCAGCGAGATCGTCGACGTGACGCCGGAAGAAGTGCCACGGATCATGGCCGAGCACGGCGTGCGCACCCTGATCCACGGCCACACCCACCGTCCTGCCATTCACGAACTTCAGGTGGGGGGCGAAAACGCCCGGCGCATCGTCCTCGGCGACTGGGACAAGCAGGGCTGGGCCCTGCAGGTAGACGAGCACGGCTTCCACCAGGCGCCCTTCCCGCTCTGAGCCATCACTCCAGAACGAACACCAGCGCCTTGAGCGCACTGTCCTCGTCTATGTCAGCGAACTCCGGCGGGTTGGCCAGGCGCTCCACATAACGCAGCTGCGGGGCTTCGCGCGCCATCTCGTCGACGAGAAAGGCGACGCCGATGGACGGATCGTTGCAGCAGGCCAGCACCCGGCCGCCCGGCGCCAGCAGCTCGGGCAGGCGGCGCAGCACCTTGGCGTAGTCCCGGGTCAGCACGAAGCTGCCCTTCTGGAAGCTCGGTGGGTCGATGACGATCAGCTCATAGGGGCCTTCCCTGCGCAGCTTGCCCCAGGAGTTGAACAGGTCGTGGCCGAGGAAACTCACCCGCGCTAGGTCGTGGCCGTTGAGTCGATGGTTGTCGCGGCCACGGCTCAGCGCCGGCCGTGACATGTCCAGGTTGACCACCCGCCCGGCGCCGCCGGCGACGGCCGCCACCGAGAAGCCGCAGGTATAGGCGAACAGGTTGAGCACCCGCAGGCCCGTCGCCTGCTCGCTCACCCACTGGCGCCCCAGGCGCATGTCGAGGAACAGGCCGCTGTTCTGCTTGCGCCCGAAATCCAGGAGAAAGCGCAGCCCCTGCTCCTCGATCTCGCCCTGCTCCACGGCCTCGCCGAACAGGCATTCCGTGGCGCTGTCCGACCGGTAGCGGTGCTGCAGCAGCAGGTGCGCGGCGCCGCTGGCGCGCCAGACGGGCGACGCGGCGAATTGCAGCAGCATGTCCTTCAGTACGGCCAGCCCCGCATCGTCCGGCTCGCGGAACAGCGACACCAGCACCACGCCCTGCAGCCAGTCGACCGCGATGTGCTCCAGCCCCGGCCACCTCCGGCCGCGTCCATGGAACAGGCGGCGCGCCTCGCGCGGCAGGTCGGCGAAGGCCGTGAGCAGATGCTGGTGCAGAGTGGCGATGGATTCGGCGTTCATGGCGGTGCTGGCGAATGCGGGAACGCATTCTAGCCCAGCCCGCGACGCCTTGGCCGGGCGCGCCGGAGCCCCGAACTGGTACTCTCGCGCTTATTTCGACGGGAGAATGCCATGCCCCACGATGGCAGCCTGCTGCAGGGCGCGGTCGTATTCCTCTTCGCCGCGGTGCTCGCGGTCCCGCTGGCCAAGCGCCTGCAGCTTGGCGCGGTGCTCGGCTACCTGCTGGCAGGCGTGCTGATCGGCCCCTCGGTGCTCGGCCTGATCGGCGACCCGGAGAGCGTCGGCCACCTCTCCGAACTGGGCGTGGTCCTGCTGCTGTTCATCATCGGCCTGGAACTGTCGCCCCGGCGCCTGTGGGTGATGCGCAAGGCGGTATTCGGCGTCGGCCTGGCCCAGGTGCTGCTGACCGCCCTGGTGATCGGCACCGTGGCGCTGTTCGGCTTCCACCAGCCGCTGCCGGTGGCCATGGTGCTCGGCCTCGGCCTGGCGCTCTCCTCCACGGCGTTCGGCCTGCAACTGCTGGCCGAGCGCAAGGAGCTGACCAGTCCCCACGGACGCATGGCCTTCGCCATCCTGCTGTTCCAGGACATCGCCGCGATCCCGCTGATCGCGCTGGTGCCCATGCTCGGCGACGCCACCCCGCACCCCCTGCCCGGCCAGGAACTGCGCGGGCTGCTGGAAGTGTTCGGCAGCATCGCCCTGGTGGTGCTCGGCGGCCGCTACCTGTTGCGCCCGGTGTTCCGCATCGTGGCGCGCACCAACATCCGCGAGGTGTCCACCGCGACCGCCCTGCTGGTGGTCATCGGCACGGCCTGGCTGATGGAGCTGGCCGGCGTCTCCATGGCCCTGGGCGCCTTCCTCGCCGGCATGCTGCTGGCCGACTCCGAGTATCGCCACGAACTGGAGTCCCATATCGAGCCGTTCAAGGGCCTGCTGCTCGGGCTGTTCTTCATCAGTGTCGGCATGGCGGCCAACCTCGCCCTGCTGTGGCACGAACCGCTGACGGTGCTGGCTCTGACCCTGCTGCTGATCGGCCTCAAGCTGCCGGTGCTGCTGGTGGTCGGCCGCCTCGCGGGCGGGCTGTCGCGGGCCAGCGCGGTGCGTTTGGCGGTGCTGCTGGCGGCCGGCGGCGAATTCGCCTTCGTGGTGTTCCGCATGGCCCGCAGCGAACAGCTGCTCGATGGCCACCTGCACGACCTGCTGGTGATCGCCATCACCCTGTCCATGGCGCTCACGCCGCTGATGGTGATGCTCGCCGCGCACTGGCTCAAGGCGGCCCCCACCGCGCCCCGCGAAGTGCCGGAAGAACTGCAGACGGTGGACAGCGACACGCCGCGGGTGGTGCTGGCCGGCATGGGCCGGATGGGCCAGGTGGTCGCCCGCGTGCTGCGCGCCCAGGGCGTGCCCTTCGTCGCCCTCGACACCTCGGTGGATGCGGTGGAAATGTCGCGCAGCCTGGGCGAGATGCCGATCTTCTACGGCGACCCGCTACGCCCGGAAATCCTGCGCGCCGCCCAGCTGGACAAGGCGGAATGGTTCATCGTCGCCACCGACGACCCGGACACCAACCTCAAGACCACCGAACTGGTGCGCAAGCTGTATCCCCACGTGAAGATCATCGCCCGCGCGCGCAACCGCCAGCACGTGCACAAGCTGTGGGACCTCAACGCCCAGGCGGTGCGCGAAACCTTCCACTCCAGCCTGGAAATGAGCCGCCAGGTGCTGCGCGGCCTGGGCCTGAGCGAGGAACAGGCCGCTGCCCGCCTGCGCCGCTTCCAGCGCCACGACGAGGAAGTGCTGGAGGCGCAGCACAGGGTCTACGACAACCAGGCCGCGGTGCAGCAGACCGCCCGCCAGGCCCGCCGGGAACTGGCGACCCTGTTCGACAGCGACAAGGTCGACGAGGGCGTTCCTAAGTAGGCATCGTGGGCCAAGGGGCCTGCCAGCGCTTTCCTCCCCCCTTCAAACTGGTTAAGGTCGGCGCATTTCCACCCTCACGGAGCCTTCCATGCCCACTCCCGCCCTGTCCGGTCCCCAGTACCTGAGCGAAGGTCTCAAGCTGGTCCTCAGCCCGGGGCTGCGCCTGTTCGTGCTGCTGCCCCTGGCGGTGAACACCCTGCTGTTCATCGGGCTGATCGTGATCGCCCTGCAGCAGTTCGGCGGCTGGGTCGACGGCATCATGCCGAGCCTGCCGAGCTGGCTGAGCTTCCTCGAATACGTCATCTGGCCGCTGTTCGTGATTCTGGTGCTGGTGGTGATGTTCTTCACCTTCACCATGCTGGCCAACATCATTGCGGCGCCCTTCAACGGGTTTCTCGCCGAGAAGGTGGAAGTGGTGGTACGCGGTCGCGACGACTTCCCGCCGTTCAGCTGGAGCGAGCTGATGGCCATGGTCCCACGCACCCTCGGCCGCGAGCTGCGCAAGCTGGGCTATTTCCTGCCCCGCGCCATTCCTCTGCTCATCCTCACCTTCGTGCCGGTGCTCAACGTGGTGGCGGCGCCGCTGTGGATTCTGTTCGGCATCTGGATGATGGCCGTGCAGTACATCGACTATCCGGCGGACAACAACAAGCTGGGCTGGAACGAGATGCTCGCCTGGCTGCGCGAGAAGCGCTGGCAGAGCCTGGGCTTCGGCGGCATCGTGTACCTGGCGTTGCTGATCCCCTTCGTCAACATCCTGGTGATGCCGGCGGCCGTGGCGGGTGCCACGCTGTTCTGGGTGCGGGAGCGGGGAGAGACGGCGCTGCAGCGCCAGGGCTGAACCGAATGGCGGCAGCCGGGATACGGATTCCGTCCGCCGCCGGATGGCGCGGATCGGAAACCTGAAATGCAGACAAAGAAAAAGCGGCTCAAGGCCGCTTTTTTGGCTTCCCGTTCTCGGTGATCCGAGTGGAAGCGATGTATGGCGCAGCGGACGGGACTCGAACCCGCGACCCCCGGCGTGACAGGCCGGTATTCTAACCGACTGAACTACCGCTGCGCGTCGGTCTCGCAAGAGATATGGTGGGTGATGACGGGATCGAACCGCCGACCCTCTGCTTGTAAGGCAGATGCTCTCCCGGCTGAGCTAATCACCCGAGTAGCCTTGCGAGGTGGCGCAATTTACGCAGAGGCCTCGCCTAAGTCAACACCCTGCTTGAATTTTTTCTTCTCGACCGCCGCTCAGCCCGCCCGCAGCAGCAGGCGGGTGCTCACCAGTCCCTTGTCCGCCCGCTCCAGCCCGGCCTCCTCGACCCTCACGCCCTGCTCTTCCAGGCTCATCAGCCAGCGCAGCAGACGGGCGAAGTCGGTCGGCTGCAGGCTCACCTGCAGGCTGCCGTCGCCCTGGTTGTCCAGGCGCTCGACATTCAGCCCCTGGCTGGCCGCGCTGCCAGTCACCAGGCCCTGCAGCGCGGCCGGGTCGACGCTGCTGGACTGCGGCCTGCCCTGCGCGGCGCGGACCTGCGGCGCGTTCGCCTGCAGGTAGGCATGCAGCGCCCGCTGCTGCTGCAGGAAACTGCGCGCCTGCTCCAGGTTCTGGCTGACCGGGCGCCATAGCAGCATGTAGAACAACACCAGCAGCAGGAAGCCGGCGAGCAGGCCCAGGGCCATGCGGTCGCGCGACGGCATCGACTGCCAGCGGATGACCAGCGGGTTGCGCGCGACGCGCCCCTGCCATTGCGAAACCAGACCCGTCATCCGTTACCTCCGATCACCAGGCGCGCGCTGACGCCGTTGCCTTCCCGGCTCGCCGAGCCCATGTCCACCGCCAGCCCGGACTGCTGCAAGCGCGTGCGCAGGCTTTCCAGCGTGGCGAAGTCGCTGGCCTGCAGGTTGAGCGCCAGGTTGCCGCGCTGGGCGTTGAAGTCCAGTTGCTGCACCTGCACCCGCGCGCCCTCCTCGCCGATGGCCGAGGCGGCCTGGTCGAGCAGTTGCAACAGCTGTTGCTGGCCACCGCCCTCCGACTCGGCCAGGTGCTGGTCGAACTGAGCACGCAGATTGATCAATTTGCTGTCGCCCGGGAACAGTTCCCGGTACAGCTCCCGGCTGGCCTCGGCATAGCGCTCGCCCTCGCGCTGCAGATGCCAGCCCTGGGCCAGGTTGAAGCCCCATTGCAGCACCAGCCACAGGCCCAGCAGCGCCGCCAGCGGGCGCCAGCGCTGCCATTGCCCGGAAGGCTCGCGCCGGGCGAACGCGCCCTGGGCCAGGTTGCAGGCGGCCACGTGTCCGGCCAGCCAGACCAGTGGCTGGGCGTGCTCGTGGCATTGGTCGATGTCCGCAGGCGCCGGCTGGCCGGCCGCCACATGGGCCACCCGCGGCGACGGGCAGAGCCCGGCCAGCTGCGGCCAATCCTCGCCACGCAGGGCCAGGCGCGCCTCGCCGCTGCCGCCCAGCAGCCAGCGTTCCCCCAGGCAGAACAGCTGGCTGCCCTCTTCCGTCAGCAGGTCGGCATCCACCTCAATGCGCTGAGGCGGATTGTCGCCGCACAGCGCCAGCCAGCCGGCCAGCCAGTCGCGGCGCACCACGTGGACCCGATGGCGGCCATCGGCCAGCTGGTCGCCCACCGCCAGATGGAAATACTCCACGTCGTCGGCCAGCAGTTCCTCCACCGCGAACGGCAGGGCCTTCTGCAGCCAGCGCGCCTTGGTGGTGGGCAGTTGCACGGCACAGACGGTCACCGCCTCCACCGGCAGGACCAGGCGCCAGGGCCGGGCGGCAGCCGGCACCGCCTCGCTGAACGGCAGCTGACTGCCGATATCACCATCGACGCGCCAGACCAGCAGGTCGGCCGCCGGCCCGGCGCAGGCGCCAGGCGGAAGAAACAGGGTGAGCAGACTCATTCCTCGGACTCCTCGACGGGCGTGGGCGCCAGGCCCTCCTGCCCCAGATCGCGCGCCATCAGGCGGACGCGCCCATCATTACCACGTTGCAGATAACTGGCCAGCACCTGGCGCCGGTCGCCCAGCAGCACTTCGGTGGTGACCCGGAAATACTGGCTGCCGGTGGTCAGCCCCTGGGGGTTGACGCCATAGCTGGCGAGCTGCTGGACGAAGGCGCCCGGGTCGCGGTAGCCGGTGTTCCCGCGCCGCTCGATGGCGGCCTTCAGCGCCGACTGCGGGATGCCTTCGCCGAGGCAGGCCAGCACCTGGGCGCTGGCGGTGTTCACGTTCAGTTCCACCTGGCTCGGCAGGGCGCCGACGAAGGGCGCCAGGCGCCGGTAGTCGGCCTCGCTCATGCCCAGCAGCAGGCGCAGTTCGGACACGTCGGCAATGCGCCCCGGGCCGGTGCGATAAGCGGGTGTCAGCAGCAGGTACTGGTCGTCCTCGGCGCCGCCCTGGCCGCTGGCGTCCTGGTCGGAGTCCAGCCAGTCCTGCAGGCGCTCGGCGTAGACCGGCGTCAGTTGCAGCAGCTGCAGCAGGCGGCGGAAGCGCAGCAGCGCCTGCTCGCCGGCCTGGCCGCCGACGGCTAGGCTGTTGAGGTTGAAGCGGCCGGACAGGTCCTCGATGCGCAGGCGCAGTTCGCCGCCTTCGTCCAGCGGAAAACGCAGCTTGGGATTGGCCCAGGGCTCGGCCAGGTGATCGACTTGGTCGGTGACCATGTCCCGGCGCAGGATGGCCTTGGCCAGCAGCTCGCCGCCCTCGGCGTAGTACTGCGCCTGGCGCACTACCAACTGGTTGCCGGTGCTGCGGATGGCCAGCTGCTGGCGCACCACCAGCGCCGCGCAGACCACGGTCACCAGCGCCACCACCAGCAGCACGGTGATCAGCGCCACCCCACGCTGGCGGCTCATGACGGCGGCTCCTGGGGCAGGGTCTCGTCCGGCACTAGGTCGCCCTCGCCGCCCTCCTCCCCACCCGGCGGCAGGATCTGTTCCTGCTGCGGCATTTCCGGCATGCGCCAGAGGCGGCGCAGTTCGCCGTAGTAGCGGTGCTCGACGATCAGTTCCACGGCCCGGGGCAGCTGGGTCAGCGCCTCGTCGGCGCTGCTGGCGTTGGCCGGTGGCCAGTCCTGCAGCCAGCGCCCCTCCAGGTCGAGGAAGCGCAGTTCGAAGCGCTTCACCCCGTCGAGCGCCTGCTGCACCCGGGGCTGGCTGTCCTGGGCCTGGTCCAGTACCGGCCAGTAGAAGCGCTGCCAGCGCTCGCCCTGCAATTGCCAGCGCACCCGTTGCAGGGTCGCGCGGGGCTGGCCGAGCGGGTTGCGCCAGCCGCTGCGAGTGAATTCCAGTTGGGTGTCGCGACCGCTCTGCCCGCGCAGCGAGGGCAGCAGGTCGCCCAGTTGGTCGCGCACGGGACGCGCGCGCACCTGCAGCACATCGCGCTCGAACGCGCCCATGGCCCGGGTCAGCTCGCGCAGGCGCCGCTCCTGTTCGCGCTGGGCGGTGTCGGTCTTCAGCACGCTGTCGAGCATGCGGTAGGTGGCCATGGCGAGTACCGCGAAGATGGCGATGGCGATCAGCACTTCCAGCAGGGTGAAGCCGCGCTGCCTCATGGCTCCACCCCGACGAAGCCGCTGAGGGTGGCCAGGGCGTTGTCCTCGACCTTGCCGCGCAGCCCGCGCTCGGGGCGCAGCGCCACGCGCACCGTGACCCGCAGCATGTCCGGCTCGCTGGTGGACTGCACCTCGGTCTGCCACAGCCAGCGGCGCCCGGCATAGCTCTCCTCGCCCTGCTCGCGCCCCACGGCGGGCGGGCTGTCGGCCAGCTGCAGGTCCTGCAGGCGGTTGTCCGCCAGCCAGCTGGCGAAGGTCTTGTCCTCCAGCCGGGCCGCGGTCTGCAGCGAGCGGGCGCTGGCGCTGAGCACGCTGGCGGCGACCACGGCGAAGATCGCCAGGGCGACCAGCACTTCCAGCAGGGTGAAGCCGCGCGCGCGCCTCATCCGGAGCGCTTCCCGGCGATCTCCGGCTTCAGTTCCGGTTCGGCGAAGCCATCGCTGACCAGCAGCAGCACCGGTGCGTCACGCCCGCTGCCGCCGGCCAGGCGCAGGGTGAAGGGTGTCAGCTCGCCGCTGGAAAGGATCAGCAGCTGGGGCGTCTTGGGCGCGGCCTTGTCCTTGTCGCCCTTGGGCGACGGCAGGCCGACGCTCTGGTTGTCCACCTCGATGCGCAGCTCGACCCATTCCGGCAGCTCGTGCACCTTTTCGCCCACCGGCTCCCAGCGAGAACGCAGCGGGTCGTAGCGCAACACCTGGTAGCTGCGGGTCTCGAAGCGCACGCCGTATTCGCGATTGTCCAGCACCGCCTCGTCGATCAGCACCCGGAGCAGGCTGTTCAGGCGCTCGGCCTCGTCGTTCAGCTTGCGGGCGGGACTGCTGGCCAGCCCGCTGCCGATCACGGCCAGGCCGGTCAGCACGCCGAGCAGCACCAGCACCACCAGCAGCTCGATGAGGGTGAAGCCGAGCGCCCGCCGCATCGCCGATCAGAGGTCCCAGTTGCCGATGTCGGTATTGGCGCCGTCGCCGCCTTCCTGGCCGTCGGCGCCCAGGGAATACAGGTCGATCTTGCCGCGCGATCCCGGCGACAGGTACAGGTACGGGTTGCCCCAGGGGTCGATCGGCAGCCGCTTCAGGTAGCCCTCGGCATTCCAGTTCTTCGCCGGCGGGTTGCCGGTGGGCTTCTTCACCAGCGCTTCCAGGCCCTGCTGGGTGCTCGGGTAGTTCTGGTTGTCCAGCTTGTACATGTCAAGCGCCGCACCGATGGCGCGGATGTCGTTCTGCGCCGCAGTCACCTTGGCCTGGTCCGGCCGGCCCATCACCTGGGGCACCACCAGCGCCGCGAGGATGCCGAGGATGACCACCACCACCATGATTTCAATGAGCGTGAAGCCCTTCTGCTTGTGCATCGTTTTCAACCCACCAGTTGGTTCAGAGAAAGGATCGGGAGGAGGATGGCCAGCACGATCACCAGCACCACCGCGCCCATGAAGACCAGCATGAACGGCTCGAACAGCCCGACCAGCAGGCCGATGGTGGCCGCCAGGTCGCTCTCCTGGTTGCGCGCCGTGCGCGACAGCATCTGGTCCAGCTCGCCGGAGCGTTCGCCGCTGGCGATCATGTGCAGCATCATCGGCGGGAACTGCCGGCTGGCCTCCAGCGCCCGCGACAGGCTGCCGCCCTCGCGCACGCGCTGGGTGGCGTTGGCCACGTCGGCGCGGATGATGCGGTTGGACACCACTTCCGCACCGATGGCCAGCGCCTCCACCAGCGGCACGCCGCTGCGCACCAGGATGGCCAGGGTCGAGGCGAAGCGCGCCGTCTCGGTGGCCGAGATCAGGCCGCCGACCAGGGGCAGGCGCAACAGGAAGGCGTGCCAGCGCCGGCGCAGGTCCTCGTTGCGCAGCGCGCGGCGGAAGGCGACCACCGCCAGCACCGCCAGCACCACGGCCACCGCGCCCCAGGTCTTGACCAGTTCGCTGAGGAAGATCAGCCCGCGGGTCAGCGCCGGCAGGGTCTGCCCGGAGTTGACGAACACCCGCACCACGTCCGGCACCACGTAGCCGAGCAGGAAGCCGACGATGCCCAGCGAGGCGAGCATCAGGATCACCGGGTAGAGCAGCGCCATCTGGATCTTCTGCCGCGACTGCTGGCGCTGCTCGGTGTAGTCCGCCAACTGCTCCAGCACCGGCCCCAGGTGCCCGGCGTGCTCGCCGGCCGCGACCGTGGCCCGGTACAGCTCGGGAAAAGCCGCCGGATAGGTCGCCAGGGCCCTGGCCAGGCTGTGGCCTTCCAGCACCTTGGCGCGCACCGCCAGCAGCATCGACTGGATGCGCGGCTGGCGCGACTGGGCGGCGGCGGCGCGCAGCGCCTCCTCGATGGGCAGCGCGGCGCTGATCAGGGTCGCCAGCTGGCGGGTGACCAGGGCCAGGTCGCGGGCCGACAGGCCGCGGCGCAGGCTGAAGCCACCGCCACCCTCGGCCTGCTCCTTGCGGTGCACCGGCTCGACCTGCAGCGGCGCCAGCTGTTTCTCGCGCAGCAGTTGGCGCACCTGGCGCGCGCTGTCGGCCTCCAGTACGCCCTTCTGCTGGCGACCCCGGGGGTCCAGGGCGATGTATTCGAAGGCGGCCATCAGTCTTCCCTAGTGACCCGCAGTACTTCTTCCAGGGTGGTCACCCCTTCCAGCACCTTGCGCCGACCGTCATCACGGATGCTCGGGCCCAGGCTGCGGGCGTGGCGCAGCAGCTCCTGCTCGCCGACGCCGTTGTGCACCAGGGTGCGCATCTTGTCGTCGAAGATCACCAGCTCGTAGATGCCGGTCCGGCCGCGGTAGCCCTGCTGGTGGCATTCCGGGCAGCCCTTGGCGTGGTGGATCAGCGGCCGCTCCCGCGGGTCGAGGCCAAGCAGGCCGCATTCGGCGTCGTCGGCCGGGCGCGCCTCGCGGCAGTGCACGCAGAGCACGCGCACCAGGCGCTGGGCCAGTACGCCGAGCAGGGACGAGGACAGCAGGAAAGGCTCGACGCCCATGTCCACCAGGCGAGTGACCGCGCCCACGGCGCTGTTGGTGTGCAGGGTGGAGAGCACCAGGTGGCCGGTCAGCGAAGCCTGTACCGCGATGTCGGCGGTCTCCTGGTCACGGATCTCGCCGACCATCACCACGTCGGGGTCCTGGCGCAGGATGGCACGCAGGCCGCGGGCGAAGGTCATGTCCACTCGCGGGTTGACCTGGGTCTGGCCGATGCCTTCCAGGTAGTACTCGATGGGGTCTTCCACCGTGAGGATGTTGCGCGAACGGTCGTTGAGGGTGACCAGACCGGCGTACAGGGTGGTGGTCTTGCCCGAGCCGGTCGGCCCGGTGACCAGGATGATGCCGTGGGGCTTGCGCAGGTTGTCGTCGAGCAGGCGGCGGTCGCGCTCGCTCATGCCCAGGTGCTGCAGCGACAGGCGCCCGGCCTGCTTGTCAAGCAGGCGCAGCACCACCCGCTCGCCGTTGGCCGACGGCAACGTGGACACGCGGATGTCCACCTCGCGGCCGCCGACCTTGAGCGAGATGCGCCCGTCCTGCGGCACGCGCTTCTCGGCGATGTCCAGGCGCGCCATGACCTTGACCCGCGACACCAGCAGCGCGGCCAGTTCGCGGCGCGGCTCGATCACTTCGCGCAGGATGCCGTCGACGCGAAAGCGCACGACCAGGCGTTTCTCGAAGGTTTCCAGGTGGATGTCGGAGGCGCCGGCCTTGATCGCCTCGCTGAGAATGGCGTTGATCAGGCGGATGATCGGCGCGTCGTCCTCCTGCTCCAGCAGGTCGCCGGATTCGGGGGTGAGTTCGGCCAGGCTGGCCAGGTCCAGTTCGGCGCCTAGGCCCTCGGCCATCTGCCGCACCTCGGAGGAATCGCGCTGGTAGGCCAGGCTCAGTTCCTGCTCGAAGACCTCGGGCTCCAGCCACTGCAGCGGCAGCACCCGGCCGGCGAAGCGCTGGGCCTCCTGCACGGCGGTCAGGCTGGCGCCGCGACGCACCTGCAGCTGGGCGAGGCCGAATGGCTCGCGCAGCAACACACCGTGGCGCTTGGCGAAGGCGAATGGCAGCGGGCGCAGGGCCGGTTCTGCCGGGGCCGCTAGAGCGGCATGGGTATCGGTAGACATCTGCGGGCACGTTCCTGGAACAGAAAATCCATTTCGCTGTTGTTCTTGTTGTCGTTCTGACGGCACGTCCGAGGCGCCAAGTTAACGGATTTCAAGGGAATCTGCAGTGCAGATTTCGCACGCCCGGACAATGAAGCGACCACGTTAGCGGGGAATTGTTATGGCCGTGGGTCGGAATCCGCAATGTGGAGAAATTCATGGCGATGGCCGAGGTGGCGTGTACCGGCCATACATGGGCTTGCCGGTGCGCACGGCGCACCCTACCCGGAGGTGGATTTAGCGGGCCATAAACGAAGAACCCCGGCGGTTGCCGGGGTTCTCGTCTAGCGGTAGAGCTTACTTGTCTTCGCTGCGCTGGTGCTTGAAGAACACACCGTTGTCACCGAAGGACGAAGCGATGAAGGGCGAGGTCAGCTCCATCTCGCCGATCTTCACCGCGCTGTTGCGACGCTGCTGGGCGTAGCTGCGGTTGGTGGACGGCAGGATCGAGGTCTTGATCTCCATCGAGGTCGCGTAGACGTCATACAGCTTGGTGCCGGCGGCCAAGGTCACGAGATCGTTGCGGAAATCGTGGGCCGAGGTGGAGAACACGTTGCGCAGCTCCGGCTTCGGCACGAAGTAGATCTGCGTCGGCGACTTGACCGAGGATACCGCCTGGCCGGTCTGGGTCACTTCAGCCATGTCGTCGACCCGCAGCAGGGTCGGCTTCAGGCTGACCAGCGAGAACAGCAGCGTGGTGCCCAGGGTGTCGTTGGTCTCCGGCAGGACGAACTGGGAAAGCTCGTTGGCGAAGAAGTTGTGGTTGCTGCCCTGCCCGCTGAGGGTGTAGAGCGCCGACACGTTCTGCGACGGCTTGCCGTCGACGAAGGCCTTCCACGCCAGACCCGGCTGGAAGCCGTTCTTCGCCGGATCACCGGCCACCGACAGGCGCAGCAGGCCGTTCTCCGCGCCCTGGAACAGGCCGGTGTAGGGATGCCCGGCCACGGCGGTGAACTTCACCTTGGCCATCACGCCGTTGGGGTGCATGGCCTTCTCATAGCCGGCCGGCGCCACGTCGGACTTGGTCTGCACCTTCTTCCACAGCACCGAGCTGATCAGGCCGCCGACGTTGACCGGCGGGATGGCCGGCAGTTGGCCTTCGGCGTACTGGGTACGCATGGCGCCGTTGACCCACAGGTTGTCCTGCTTGGCCTTGGCCGGCCAGGTCTCGTAGTCGGCCGGGATGTTCAGCCCCCAGGGCTTGAACGCGTTCTGCACGCCCACCAGGCTGCTTTCCAGCTGCGGGTTGTGACGGCGGATCACGTCGACCATGGTGGTGTTCTCGACCCAGGCCAGGCCCTCGGGGGTGTAAATCTCCGGGCGATAGTCCTTGGTGTAGAAGCGGTCGGTCATCAGGCGACGCGAGGCGTTCATGATGAAGATCTGGAAGGCCGTCTCGCCGAAGGCGAAGCCGTCCGGACGCACGGTCTCGGCCAGCATGCCGACCAGGGTGTCGATCTTCTCGATGTCGTTGCCGTACACGCGCTTGAGGTTGGCCAGGGTGGCCGGGTCCTTGGTCAGGTCCTCGAACTTGGTGATCGGGTTGAGGCCGATCTCGCGGCGGAACTCGTTGTAGCGCGGCACGCCACGCTCGCGGTCACGCAGTACGTCGATGGTCGCCAGGTCGATGTTGCCGACCAGCGGAATCGAGAGATTGCGCAGGAAGTTCGGGTAGTTGTTGAGGGTCAGCGAACCCGGGTTGGTGATACCGAAGGAATACCACATGCGCTCCGGGTGCTCGCCGTTCAGCAGGTTCTCAGCATCGCGGTCACGAGTGTTCTGCAGCTGCACCGAGCGCGAGATGACGTTGGAGCCGATGTCATAGACGTCGACCTTGTCACGCATCAGCGGGTGCATGCGGTACACCGCGACGAACTCCTCGGTCAGCGTGTAAGGCACGCCGTAGTTGTTGGGGTTGGTAGAGCCGACGATACCGGCCAGGGCGTGGTCGATTGCCGAGCTACCAGCCCCGCTGCCGTCGATACCGAGGATGCGCAGGACGAAGGAGTTGGAGCTGGCCAGGTCGGCCTGCAGCATGCGCGCTTCTTCTTGGTACTTGTCGCGGTTCGGGCCGGAGCCCAGCAGGCCCCACCAGTTGGCGTACATGGCACGCTCGGTGACCGGGTTGGCGATCACCGCCGGGGTCCACTCCACGGTATGGATCTTGGCCATCAGCGCCGAGGTGACCAGACGCGCGCGGTCGTACAGCCACTGGTCGTCCTTGTCCGGGTACTTCTGCTTGAGCATGGCCGCGACGGCGTTGTGCTCCTTGGTGAACAGCTGGTGCAGCATGCTCAGGCCGACCCACCAGTTCTCGTTGAAGCCGGTGATCGGCTTGCCGCTGATCAGCTCGGTCGGCAGGGTGCCGTCGGCGTTGATCTTCAGCTTGCCGTCGACGAAGGCGCGCACCTTGTCGTTGGTGGCCTTGTCGCTGCCGTACAGCTGCGAGCCGTCCCACCAGTGGGTGTTGTGGTTGCGGTAGGCGGCCGGCTTGCCGGCTTCCGCCGCGGTGCGGGTCGGGTCGGCCTGGGTGCGGCGCACGGACATGGTGCCGGAGCCGAGCACGTCGCCGGCCGGCAGCGGGATCTGGATCGGGTTGGCCTCGGCGTTGGGGCCGTGCTCCACCCAGTCATGGACCATGAACTGGATCCACGAGGCGGCGATGAAGTTGAGGCTGGGCGCCGGCTTGAACTCGCCGCGGGACATCAGCACGTTACTGACTTCGCGCGGGTTGGGGCTGAGCAGCGTGTCGGCCTCGGTCTCGCCGTGGGTGACGTTCGGATTGACGTTGCGGCCGAAGCGACGGTAGACCGAGCCCTCGGCGGGATTGGAGAGGATGTTGCAGGTGCCATCCTCGGTGCGGGCCACCTGGCTGCGCGCATCGCAGGTGATGGTGGCGTTGGCGGCAGGCAGGTTGTCGACATCGAACAGGTTGTTCTTGAACAGCGCGTCGCGCTCCAGCGCGAGGGTGATCAGACCTGCATAGATGCCCAAGGTACCGAACTTGACCAAGCTCGGCCACGTGACCCAGACGGACATGGCGTATCTCCCGATTATTCTTGTACTAATTACGGTTGGAAGCCGGCGTTTCCGGCTGGCGGGAGATTAGGGATTCGCCGCTCGCCCTCCCCCCTCCTGTGGGAGGGGAAAGGGGAAAAGGGCGCTACCGTCGGTCGGTGCCAGGTCGGGTATCTGCTCAGGTAGCCGGTCAGGCGCCGCGCTGCTGCATGGCGAGGATGGCCTCGGTGCGGCCGGAGAGGTTGAGCTTCGAGTAGATGTTCTTCAGGTGCCACTTGGTGGTGGACAGGGCGATGCCGGTGCTGGCGCTGATCTCGGTGTTGGACAGGCCCTTGAGCAGGCAGGCGAAGATCTCCGCCTCCTTGTCGGTGAGCAGGCTCACCAGGTCCGGCAGCGCCGCCGAGGGCGCCTGGCTTTCAGCCAGGAGGAACTCGGCATAGGCCTCGCTGTAGGCCTCCGGCACCTGCAGCTGGCCGGAGCGCAGCAGGCCGAACACCGCCTCGGCGAAGCCCGGCGCCTCGTCGAACACCGAGCGATTGATGTTGACGATGCCGAAGCGCTCGACCAGCGCCAGCAGCGCCTTGATCTGCTGTTCCGGGCTCTGCTGCGGCGCGCTCAGCACCAGCAGATTGGCCTCCACCACCAGCGCCCGCGCCTTCATCTCGCTCTGCTGCAGCGATTGCGCCAGCACCTTGAGGATGCGGCAGGCGCGCGGCTGGGCGCCACGCATCACCAGCCAATAGACGGCGGCCAGGCCGTAGCGCTCCCAGCACTCGTCGTACGGGCGCACCCGCTCCCACTCGCCGGCCGCCAGCCGCTCCTCGATGCCCAGCCGCTGGGCCAGCGCGTCCAGCGCCGCCGGGCGGCCGTCCAGGTAGGCCTGGCGCATGCTTTCCTGCGCCGCCTGGCTGGCGAAGCGCTCGTAGTTGCCCAGCTGGAGTATCCGCGACAGCTGTTCGAGCAGGCGCCCCGCGCGGCCCTGGGACTGGCGCCGGTAGAGCAGCCGCGACAAGGTGATGTGCACGGTGGCGATGGTCTCGGTGGCCGACGACGAGGTGACCATCGCCATCAGGTCCTCGCACAGCTGCTGGGCCGCCGCCAGCTGGTTCTGCTCGTACAGCGCCACCACCATGGCGGTGGCCCGGTTGAGCCAGGCCGGCGACGAGCGCTCGGTGCGCTGGTAGTCGTGGCAGACGTCCTTGCGCGCGCTGGTGGCGCGCCCGGCGTTGCGGTTGCACAGGGCGATGATCAGGTCGGCGTAGCTCTCCAGGAACAGCTGGCCGGTGCGCGCCAGCAGCGCCTTGGACTCCAGCGCCATCTGGATCGACTGCTCCAGGCGCCCGTGCATCAGGTGGTGGTAGGCGAGGATGGTCAGGGCCAGGGCGCGGATGTCCGAGGCGATGCCCGGCGCCAGCAGCTCCGACCAGCGCTCGCCGGGGTCGAAGGCCAGGTCGTACTGGAACAGTTCGAGGTTGAGCGCAAGCAACTGCCGGGTCGGCGCGTCCAGGCCCGGCCGGTCGCCCTGGGGCAGCGCCAGTTCGTCCAGGCAGTAGCGCGCCTGGTGGAAGCGCCGCGACAGGGTCAGCGACAGGATCATCGGCACCAGCAGGCGCGGCTGGTCGCGCAGGCCGGCCTCGCTGAGCGGCTCCAGCCACTTCAGCACCTCGGCGAAGTGGCCGCTGTGCACCCACTGTTCGCAGGCCTCCTCCAGCAGGTTGCGGAACAGCGCCCGGTCGTCGCTGCGCTGGGCGTGCTGCAGGGCCTGTTCCAGGTCGCCGCGCTGGCTGAAGTGCAGCGCCGCGCGACGATGCAGCACGGCCACCTGCTGCGGCTGGTACATCGCCAGGCGCTTGGCCAGGAAGTCGTGCAGCAGCGCGTGGTAGCGGTAGTAGCCGGGATACTGGTCGACCGGCAGCAGGAACAGCTCGCGGGCGGCCAGTTCCTCCAGCAGCAGCGCCGAGCCGGTGCGCTCGAAGACCTTGTCGCAGAGTTCGCCGTCGAAACGCTCGAAGATCGCGCAGCTGAGCAGGAAGTCGTGCATCTGCGGCGACAGGCGCTTGAGCACCACGTGGCCGAAGTAGTCGACGATCTCCGGCTGGCTGCCGTTGAAGCGCTCCAGCGCCACGGTGCCGAAGCGCGCATAGGCCAGCAGGGCCACCTTCACCCCGGCCATCCAGCCCTCGGTCATCGCCATCAGGCTGTCGACGTAGGCGGGACTGAGGTCGGGCCCGCCCAGGTGGGCGTTGAGCTGCTGGATCTGCGCCGGCGACAGGCGCATGTCGTGCTGGTCGATGCACAGCAGCTTGTTCTCCAGCTTCAGGCGGCTGAGCGAGAAACCGGGGTGGTTGCGGCTGGAGAGGATCACCCGGGTGGTGGCCGTCAGCCGTTCGAGCATGGCCGACAGCACCTCGAGGATGGTGGGCTGGCCGATGAACTGGAAGTCGTCCAGGACGATGTAGAGGCCGCCGTCGATGCGGTTCAGCGCGTCCGCCAGGTACTCGCCCACCACTTCCGGCGCCTGGTACATCTCGGCGGCGAAGGGGTTGAACCAGGATACGTCGAAGTCCTCCACCCGGGCGCGGATGCCCTCGGCGAGGTGACGGAAGAAGCGCACCGGCTCGTTGTCACGCGCCTGCAGTGGAAAATGCACCACACTGCGCGTGAGCCTGCCCGCCTGCCACTGGGCCAGCAGCGTCGACTTGCCGGAACCGGCGGGCGCGAGCAGCACGGTCAGCGGAAACTGCTCGCAGTGGTTGAGCAGTTCCAGCAGTTCTTCACGGGCAAAACCCGCGACTGCCGGGGTAGTCGTCTTGCGATCATCCATTGCAGCGATCCGTCAGGCTTATTTTTATTGTTGAACGGGAAGCATGTGGAGGCCGATGATAGCGACTCGTTCCGAGGAAGTTTCGAAACGTTTCACGCTTCCGACTGCGACACGACGCACGGTAACGACAAGCGGCGTGCAGATGGATCAGACAGGCGCGCCACGCATGGAAGACTTGCGGTATGGTTGGCGGCGCCCGCAGAGTACGGGCCGATGCGATGCGAGCCGCTCAGAGCTTGCACGCCGGAATAAGAAGAAGACCGGGGGATTCATGTCTTGAGCGCTACCAGCATTCGCCCTCCCGCCTGGCTGCAGCGCCATGGGGTGACTCTCGCCTGCCTGCTCGTCGTGCTGCTCATCACCCTGAGCCTGAGCAAACAGAGCGTCGACTACCTGCGCCTGCTGCGCAGCGAGGCACCCGCCGGCACGCCGGCCCCCTCCGTTGCCGACCAGCCGCGGCAGGTGTCCAGCCAGCGGCTGCAGAACCTGTTCGGCGTGCCCGCGCGGCAGGCCGGCGACCAGAACGCGCCGCCCACCAAGCAGCAGATGACCCTGCTGGCCAGCTTCGTCAACCCGGACCCCAAGCGCTCGGCCGCCGTGATCCAGGTCGCCGGCGACAAGCCCAAGCGCATCGCGGTGGGCGACGAGGTCAACGCCAGCACCCGGCTGCAGGCGGTGCACCAGGACCGTGTGGTGCTCGACCGCGGCGGCAGCGAGGAAAGCCTGCGCTTCCCCGCCGTGCGCTCGCCCTCGCTGACGCCATACTCCGCCACGCCCTCGCCGTACGCCCCACAGGAACCCACCGCCCAACAGCTGGAGCAGTTGCAAGACGAGGACGTCCAGGCCCTGCAGCAACGCATCCAGCAACTTCAACAACGCATGGAAGGCGGCGAAGAAGTGCCGCAACCCGAAACCCCGGAAGCCGAATAGAACCCATGATCGACTCCAAATTCCTGTCGCGGAAGCACCTGCCCCTCGTCCTTCTGCTGACCGCGGGCTGCTTCGGCACCGCGTTGCCGCCGGCCTACGCGGCCGAGCCGGCGGCCGCTACCCAGGGTGCGGAAACCTGGACCATCAACATGAAGGACGCCGACATCCGCGACTTCATCGACCAGGTGGCGGAAATCTCCGGCGAGACCTTCGTCGTCGACCCGCGGGTCAAGGGCCAGGTCTCGGTCATCTCCAAGACCCCGCTGGGCCTGGAAGAGGTCTACCAGTTGTTCCTCTCGGTGATGAGCACCCACGGCTTCAGCGTGCTGACCCAGGGCGAGCAGGCGCGCATCGTGCCGATCACTGAGGCCCGCAGCGGCGCCAACAGCGGCCGCCGTGCGCCGGACGACGTGCTCACCGAGCTGATCCAAGTGCAGCACACCTCGGTCAACGAACTGATCCCGCTGATCCGCCCGCTGGTGCCGCAGAACGGCCACCTGGCCGCCGTGGCTGCCTCCAACGCGCTGATCATCAGCGACCGGCGCGCCAACATCGAGCGCATCCGCGAGCTGATCAACCAGCTCGACGCCCAGGGCGGTGGCGACTACAACGTGATCAACCTGCAGCACGCCTGGGTGCTGGACGCCGCCGAAGTGCTGAACAACAGCGTGATGCGCAACGAACGCAAGGACGGCTCGGGCACCCGGGTCATCGCCGACGCCCGCACCAACCGTCTGATCCTGCTCGGCCCGCCCGCTGCCCGCCAGCGCCTGGCCAACCTCGCACGCTCGCTGGACATCCCCAGCACTCGCTCGGCCAACGCCCGGGTGATCCGCCTGCGCCACAGCGATGCCAAGAGCCTGGCCGAGACCCTGGGCGACATCTCCGAAGGCCTGAAGAACCAGGAAGGTGGCGCGGACACCACCAAGAGCAAGCCGCAGAACATCCTGATCCGCGCCGACGAAAGCCTCAACGCCCTGGTCCTGCTGGCCGACCCGGACACGGTGGCGACCCTGGAAGACATCGTGCGCAACCTCGACGTGCCGCGCGCCCAGGTGATGGTCGAGGCGGCCATCGTCGAGATTTCCGGCGACATCAGCGACGCCCTCGGCGTGCAGTGGGCGGTCGACGCCCGCGGTAAGACCGGCGGCGCGGGCGGGGTCAGCTTCGGCAATACCGGCCTCTCCGTGGGCACCGTGCTGCGCGCCATGCAGGACAACGAGATTCCCGACAACCTCAGCCTGCCGGACGGCGCCATCATCGGCATCGGCACGGACAGCTTCGGCGCGCTGATCACCGCCCTCTCCTCCAACAGCAAGAGCAACCTGCTGTCGACCCCGAGCCTGCTGACCCTGGACAACCAGCAGGCGGAAATCCTGGTGGGCCAGAACGTGCCGTTCCAGACCGGCTCCTACACCACCGACGCCTCGGGGGCGAACAACCCTTTCACCACCATCGACCGCAAGGACATCGGCGTGACCCTCAAGGTCACCCCGCACATCAACGACGGCGCCACCCTGCGCCTGGAAGTGGAACAGGAAATCTCCTCCATCGCCCCCAGCACCGGCGTCAACGCCCAGGCGGTGGACCTGGTGACCAACAAGCGCTCGATCAAGAGCGTGATCCTCGCCGACGACGGCCAGGTCATCGTGCTCGGCGGGCTGATCCAGGACGACGTCACCAGCACCGACTCCAAGGTGCCGCTGCTGGGCGACATCCCCCTGCTCGGGCGCCTGTTCCGCTCGACCAAGGACACCCATATCAAACGCAACCTGATGGTGTTCCTGCGCCCGACCGTGATCCGCGACCGCGCCGGCATGGCCAGCCTGTCGGGCAAGAAGTACCGCGACATCAGCGTGCTGGACGGCAACGACGGCGGCAGGAACCTGCTGCCGGGCGACGCCGAGCGCCTGTTCGACAAGCCGGGGGCCGGCGCCATCGACCTGCGTGAGGAGCAATAGCTCCTCTACGAAGGGAGAGATGCGTCAAGGGCCGCAGTGTTTCAGGAATGAAGTTGTCCTCAACACGCTGTCCGTCCTCGGCAGCTGCATGGCCCACTAGGGACTGGAGGGAAGAGCGCGGCCTCAAGGGCGCCTAAGAACCTGCTCACGATCGATCTGGAAAGCGCAAGCCACTCGATCTACCCCAGAAGTACAACGCTTCCAACCTCCGTCATATCAGCGCAGGACGGTATCCAGCTGCCCGCGCGGAGCTGCCTGCAAACGCCCTGGACTCCGGCCTGCGCCGGGGTGACGGGTCCGAAGGATATGTACTGACGGGAAATCGTGCAGCCTGAAAGATTCGCGAACAGGCTCCAGGATCGGCTCTTGATCCTTGTAGCTCGCGAAGCTCCTTAGGGCCTCATTTGCAAGCAGCGTTCGCGCCTACGGGAAGGCACCGGCAGGCGTGCAGCACATTGCGCAGACAGCACCATGAAAAACGCCGCTTGGAAGCGGCGTTGTTCGTTTCACAGTGCGGCCAATCCGCGGGCCAGGTCGGCCTTGAGGTCCGCCAGGTCTTCCAGGCCCACGGCGACGCGGATCAGGTTGTCGCGGATGCCGGCATTGGCTCGCTCCTGCGGCGACAGGCGACCGTGGGAGGTGGTCGCCGGATGGGCGATGGTGGTCTTGGTGTCGCCCAGGTTGGTGGTGATCGAGATCACCCGGGTGGCGTCGATGAAACGCCACGCCGCTTCCTTGCCGCCCTTGACCTCGAAGCTCACCACCGCGCCGAAGGCACTCTGCTGACGTTTAGCCAGCTCGTGCTGCGGGTGGCTCGGCAGGCCGGCATAGTAGACCCGCTCGATGCCCGGCTGGGTCTCCAGCCACTGGGCCAGTTCCAGGGCGCTGGCGCTGTGGGCGTGCATGCGCACGCGCAGGGTCTCCAGGCCCTTGAGGAACATCCAGGCATTGAACGGGCTGAGGGTCGGGCCGGCCGTGCGCAGGAAGCCCACGACCGCCTCCATCTCGGCCTTGCGCCCGACCACCACGCCGCCCAGGCCGCGGCCCTGGCCGTCGATGTACTTGGTCGCCGAGTGCATGACGATGTCCGCGCCCAGCTTCAGCGGCTGCTGCAGCGCCGGCGTGCAGAAGCAGTTGTCCACCACCAGCAGCGCCTTGCGGGCATGGGCGATCTCGGCCAGGGCGGCGATGTCGACCAGCTCGGCCAGCGGGTTGGACGGCGACTCGACGAACAGCAACTTGGTGATCGGCTTGAACGCCGCTTCCCAACCAGCCAGGTCGGCCAGCGGCGGATAGTCCACCTCGATGCCGAAGCGCTTCAGGTACTTCTCGAACAGACTGATGGTCGAGCCGAACACGCTGCGCGACACCAGCACGTGGTCGCCGGCGCTGCACTGGCTCATCACGATGGCCAGGATCGCGGCCATGCCGGAAGCGGTGGCCACCGCCTGCTCGGCGCCTTCCAGCGCGGCGATGCGCTCCTCGAAGGCACGCACGGTGGGGTTGGTGTAGCGCGAGTAGACGTTGCCCGGCACCTCGCCGGCAAAGCGCGCGGCGGCGTCGGCGGCGCTGCGGAACACGTAGCTGGAGGTGAGGAACATGGCCTCGCCGTGCTCGCCCTCCGGCGAACGGTGCTGGCCGGCGCGCACCGCCAGGGTGTCGAAGCCGACGCCTTCGAGATCGCTGTCCAGGCGACCGGCATCCCATTCCTGCGTCATATCGCTACCTCATGAAAAACGTGGCCCGGATGCGCTCCGGGAATCCCGCGCCGCCCTCCCCCGGATCGCCTCCGGGCCAAGGGCCGCCCAGGCATCAGTCGCTGTGCAGATCGATGATGGCGCTGACAGCCGGACCGCCCGCCTTGGCCGCGTCGTTGCGCGCCTGCTCGATCTTGTTCAGGTAGTGCTCGTTGACGTCGCCGGTAACGTACTGGCCGTCGAACACCGCACAGTCGAAATGCTCGATCTTGACCTTGCCACCACCGACGGCCTCCTTCAGGTCGTCGAGGTCCTGGTAGATCAGCCAGTCGGCGCCGATCAGCTCGGCCACTTCCTCGGTGCTGCGACCATGGGCGATCAGCTCGTGGGCGCTCGGCATGTCGATGCCGTACACGTTCGGGTAGCGCACCGCCGGGGCCGCCGAGCAGAAGTAGACGTTCTTGGCGCCGGCCTCGCGGGCCATCTGGATGATCTGCTTGCAGGTGGTGCCGCGGACGATGGAGTCGTCCACCAGCATCACGTTCTTGCCGCGGAACTCCAGTTCGATGGCATTGAGCTTCTGGCGCACCGACTTCTTGCGCGCCGCCTGACCCGGCATGATGAAGGTGCGGCCGATGTAGCGGTTCTTGACGAAGCCCTCGCGGAACTTCACGCCCAGGTGGTTGGCCAGCTCCAGGGCGGAAGTGCGGCTGGTGTCCGGGATCGGGATGACCACGTCGATGTCGTGGTCCGGGCGCTCGCGCTGGATCTTCTCGGCCAGCTTCTCGCCCATGCGCAGGCGCGCCTTGTACACCGACACGCCGTCCATCAGCGAGTCCGGGCGGGCCAGGTAGACGTGCTCGAAGATGCACGGCGAGTACTGCGGGTTCTCCGCGCACTGGCGGGTGTGCAGCTTACCGTCCTCGGTGATGTACACCGCCTCGCCCGGGGCCAGGTCGCGGATCGGGCTGAAGCCCAGCACGTCGAGGGCCACGCTCTCGGAGGCGATCATGTATTCCACGCCCTCGTCGGTGTGGCGCTGGCCGAACACGATCGGGCGGATCGCATGCGGGTCGCGGAAGCCGACCACGCCGTAGCCGGTGATCATCGCCACCACCGCGTAGCCGCCACGGCAGCGGGCATGCACGCCGGCGACGGCGGCGAACACGTCTTCCTCGGTGGGCTGCAGCTTGCCGCGCACCGCCAGCTCGTGGGCGAACACGTTGAGCAGCACTTCCGAGTCGGAATTGGTGTTCACGTGGCGCAGGTCGGATTCGTAGATCTCGCGCGACAGCTGCTCGACGTTGGTCAGGTTGCCGTTGTGCGCCAGAGTGATGCCGTAGGGCGAGTTGACGTAGAACGGCTGCGCCTCGGCGGAACTGGAGCTGCCGGCGGTGGGATAGCGCACGTGGCCGATGCCGACGTTGCCCACCAGGCGCTGCATGTGGCGCTGCTGGAAGACATCGCGCACCAGGCCGTTGTCCTTGCGCAGGAACAGTCGTCCGTCGTGGCTGGTGACGATGCCGGCAGCGTCCTGGCCGCGATGCTGGAGCACGGTAAGCGCGTCGTACAGGGACTGATTGACGTTGGACTTACCGACGATACCGACGATGCCGCACATGTGACGCAACCTCTGTGTTGTGAATCGGAAAACTACAGGCTCTCAGGCAGTTTAGGCTGCGAGAACGCCTCCTTGAACGGCAGCTCGGGCGTATCCGTGATGCCGCTGGCGAGCCACTGACTGGTCAGGCTCAGGATGAGGTTCTTCGACCAGTCCGCCACCATCAGAAAATGCGGCAGCAGGGTCGACTGCTGCCACCACTGATCCTGTTGCACCGGCGCCAGGCTTGCCAGCCCCACCAGTACCACTACCAGCAGGGCCCCGCGCGCCGCGCCGAAGACCATGCCGAGAAAACGATCGGTGCCCGACAGGCCGGTCACCCGGATCAGCTCACCGATGAGGAAATTGATCAGCGCGCCGACCAGCAGGGTCAGCACGAAGAGAATGGCGCAGGCCGCGATGACGCGCATCGACGGCGTCTCGACGAAATCCGTCAGGTGCTGCGACAGGGCGCCGCCGAACATCCAGGCGACCACGCCGGCGACGATCCAGGTCAGCAGTGACAGGGCTTCCTTGAAGAAGCCGCGGCGCAGGCTGATCAAACTGGAAATGGCGATGACGGCGATGATCGCCCAATCGACCCAAGTGAATGCCACGTTGCTGCCTACAGACGGGAAAGGCGGCGAATTCTAGCAGAGCGAACCCGGCCCGGTAAGCCGGGCCGGCATACCGCGATGGAACCGGTCAGCCTTTTTCCGGCTGAAAGCGCACCACGAAACCCTTGAGATTCTGCTGGCGGTTGAGCTGGTCGCGCAGGCGATCGGCCTCGGCGCGCTCGATGACGGGGCCGACGAACACCCGGTTCATCCCGTCGAAGGTGCGGATATAGGCGTTGTAGCCGCCGCTGCGCAGGGTCTGCTGCAGCTTCTCGGCGCCGGCGCGGCTGGACAGGCTGGCCAGCTGCACCGACCAGCTGACCGGCAGATTGCTGGCATCCAGGCCGCTGGCCGGCTTCTGCGCGGCTGGAGCCTGGGCTTGCGCCGGCGCCGGGGTGGCCGCGGGCTGCTGCGGTTGGGCCTGAGGCTGGGCCTTGGGCTCGGCGACGGGCTGGGTCGGCAGTGCGGTGATCGGCTCGCTGGGCGTCTGCGGCACCGGCTCCACCGGCGGCACCTCGTCCTCAGGCACCGGCTCGGGCACCACCACCGGGTCCATCGCCACCTCAGGCATGGCTGGTCTTTCCGGCATCGCCGGCGCGTTCACCGTGACCTGGCGCATCTCGTCTTCACGGGAAAACAGCATGGGCAGGAAGATCACCGCAAGAGCCACCAGCACCAGTGCGCCGACGATACGCTGCTTGAGCCCCTTATCCAGCACTGCCATCGCTTGCCTCCGCCTGTTGGCCGAGCCACTCCAGGGCCTCGGCCACGCAATAGAAAGATCCGAACACGAGGATCTCGTCCCCCTCGCTCGCCCGGCCACACTGTACCAGCAAAGCCTCTGCCACGCAGGCGCAGGCATGCACCTCCGCGCCCAGGTTGCGCAGCGCCGCCTCAAGTTCACCGGCCGGACGCGAACGCGGACTGTCCAGCGGCGCCACCGCCCAGTCCTGCACTTCCAGCTGCAGCGGCGCCAGCACGCCGCCCAGATCCTTGTCGGTCAGCAGGCCGAACACCGCGAGACGCTGCCCTTGCAGCGGACGTGCCGCCAGCCGCGACGCCAGATACTCGGCGGCGTGAGGGTTGTGTCCGACGTCCAGCAGCAGCGTCAGCGCCTTGCCCTGCCAGTTCAGCCGCCGCACATCCAGGCGACCGGTCACCCGGGTACGCTGCAACGCCGCAGCCAGACGCTCCGGCTGCCAGGCCAGGCCCAGCGCCGCATAGGCCTGCAGGGCCAGGGCCGCGTTCTCCATGGGCAGGTCGAGCAGCGGCAGGCCATGCAGCTCCAGCACCTGGCCGGTCGCCGTGAGCCCTCGCCAGTCCCAGCCATCGCCACGCACGGCCAGATCGTAGTCGCGCCCACGCAGAAACAGCGGGCAATCCAGCTCGGCGACCTTCTGCAGCAACGGCAGGGGCGGGTCGAGATCGCCGCACAGGGCGGGCTTGTCCTGGCGCAGGATGCCGGCCTTCTCGAAGGCCACCGACTCGCGGGTATCGCCGAGCCAGTCGGCATGATCGAGGCCGATGCTAGTGACCAGCGCCAGGTCGGCATCGACCAAGTTGACCGCGTCCAGCCGACCGCCCAGGCCGACCTCCAGCACCACCGCATCCAGGGCGGCGCGCTCGAACAGCCAGAAGGCCGCCAGGGTGCCCATCTCGAAATAGGTCAGGGAAATCTCGCCACGCCCGGCTTCGACCACGGCGAACGCCTCGCACAGCTCCTCGTCGGAGGCATCACGGCCCTCGAGCTGGACGCGCTCGTTGTAGCGCAGCAGATGGGGGGAGCTGTAGACGCCGACCCTGAGCCCCTGCTCGCGCAGCAGGGAAGCCACGAAGGCACAGGTGGACCCCTTGCCGTTGGTACCGGTGACCGTGATCACCAGCGGCGCCGGCTTGCCCAGGCCGAGCCGGCGGGCCACCTCGTGCGAACGCTCCAGCCCCATGTCGATGGCGCTGGGGTGCAGCTGCTCCAGGTAGCTCAGCCAGTCGGCGAGGGATCGACTCATGCGCTGGCCGAGACCGGAGCCGCGACCGGGATCGAAGACGGGGTCGGCAGGTGCTGTAGCTGCGCCAGCAGGCGCGCCAGGCGCGGACGCAGCTCGCTGCGGTGGATGATCATGTCGATCGCGCCATGCTCCAGCAGGAACTCGCTGCGCTGGAAGCCTTCCGGCAGCTTCTCGCGCACGGTCTGCTCGATCACCCGCGGGCCGGCGAAGCCGATCAGCGCGCGCGGCTCGGCGACGATCACGTCACCGAGCATGGCCAGGCTGGCGGAAACGCCACCGTAGACCGGGTCGGTCAGCACGGAGATGAAGGGAATCCCCTCCTCGCGCAGGCGCGCCAGCACGGCACTGGTCTTGGCCATCTGCATCAGGGAGATCAGCGCCTCCTGCATGCGCGCACCACCCGAGGCGGCGAAGCACACCAGCGGACAACGCTGTTCCAGGGCGACGTTGGCGGCACGCACGAAGCGCTCGCCGACGATGGCGCCCATGGAGCCGCCCATGAAGCTGAACTCGAAGGCACAGGCCACCACGGGCATGCCCTGCAGCTTGCCGCTCATGGAGATGAGCGCGTCCTTCTCGCCGGTTTCCTTCTGCGCGCCGGCAAGGCGGTCCTTGTACTTCTTGCTGTCGCGGAATTTCAGGCGGTCCACCGGCTCCAGCTCGGCCCCCAGCTCCTCGCGGCCGTCCTCGTCGAGGAACAGGTCCAGGCGGGCGCGGGCATTGATGCGCATGTGGTGGTTGCACTTGGGGCAGACGTCGAGGGTCTTTTCCAGCTCGGGGCGATAGAGCACGGCATCGCAGGACGGACACTTGTGCCAGAGCCCTTCGGGCACCGAGCTCTTCTTGACCTCGGAACGCATGATCGAAGGGATCAGCTTGTCTCTCAACCAGTTGCTCATGCTTGCTCTCCGTAACTGTTGCAGGGCCTTCGGCGGCCCGGGCGAGTCTGATTCAGGCCGTCGGCGGCTGTCGCCGCCCTCCGGCGGGGGCACAATGGCTTATGGACGGCAGGCATCCGGCCGTCGTCACATCAACCGCCGCGCGCCGCGCGAATGAACGCGCCGATCCTTTCCGCATCCTTGATGCCCTTGCTCGCCTCCACCCCGCCGCTGACATCCACCGCATAGGGACGCACCCGGGCCACCGCCGAGGCGACGTTATCGGAATGAAGCCCGCCGGCGAGGATCACCGGCTTGCTCAGCGTCTGCGGCACCAGGGACCAGTCGAAGGCGGCACCGGTTCCGCCCGGCACGCCCTCCACATAGGTGTCCAGCAATATGCCGCTGGCGCCCGGATAGCGATCCACACAGGCGGCGATATCATCGCCCGCCTTCACCCGCAAGGCCTTGATATAGGGACGGTTGAACCCTTCGCATTGTTCGGGCGACTCGTCGCCATGGAACTGCAGCAGGTCGAGCGGCACGCTGGCGAGGAGCCTTTCGAGTTCGGTGCGCTCCATATCGACGAACAGGCCGACCGTGGTCACGAAAGGCGGCAGCGCGGCGATGATCGCCCGCGCCTGCTCGACGTCGACCGCGCGAGGGCTCCTGGCATAGAAAACCAGCCCGATGGCGTCGGCGCCGGCCGCGGCGGCGGCCAGGGCATCCTCGACCCGGGTGATTCCACAGATTTTGACGCGAATGGCTGTCAACCTGCTGGCACCTTCTGAAAAACGGACTTGGATGGTAACAAAGCCTCGGGGCAGTTTCAGCCGAAGTCTTGCGGCAACGCGGAAAGGAAATGCGGCCCCAGGTAGCGCTGCGGCAGCTCGAACTCCTCGGGATATTCGACCTGCACCAGATAGAGGCCATAGGGGTGGGCCGTGATCCCGCCGGCGCGGCGGTCCCGCGCCGCCAGTATGTCGTTCACCCAGGACGGATCGCGCTCGCCCGCGCCTATGGTCATCAGCACCCCGGCGAAATTGCGCACCATGTGATGGAGGAAGGCATTGGCACGCACGTCGATGACGATGAAGCGGCCATGCTCGATCACTTCGAGGTGATGCACCGTCTTCACCGGCGACTTGGCCTGGCACTGCACCGCGCGGAACGAGGTGAAGTCATGGGTGCCGGCCAGCAGACGCGCCGCCTCGCGCATCCGCGCCACCTCCAGCGGGCGGTGATTCCAGGTGACCTCCTGGGCCATATGCGCTGGGCGGATATGGTCGTTGTAGATCACGTAGCGGTAGCGCCGGGCACAGGCCTTGAAGCGGGAATGAAAATGCGCCGGCATGACCCTGGCCCAGGTCACGCTGATATCGGCAGGCAGGTTGGCGTTGGCCCCCATCACCCAGGCCTTGAGCGGACGCTCGGCGCGCGTGTCGAAATGGGCCACCTGGCCGCTGGCATGCACACCGGCATCGGTACGCCCAGCGCACATCAGGCCGATCGGCTCGTCTGCAACCTGGGACAGGGCCTTTTCCAGCGACTCCTGCACCGTCGGCACGCCATTATCCTGGCGCTGCCAGCCACGGTAGCGGGTGCCCTTGTATTCCACGCCAAGGGCGATTCTGAAAACGCCAGGGGCGGCCACTTCGGCCGCCCCTGAGGGTATTGCTTCGGACATGGATCAGCTCAGTTTGGCGATCAGCTCGCGCGCTTCCTGCTGCTGGCCGTCGCTGCCCTCGGCGATCACTTCGTCGAGGATGTCGCGGGCGCCTTCACTGTCGCCCATGTCGATGTAGGCCCGCGCCAGGTCCAATTTGGTGGCGGTTTCGTCGGTGCCCGAGAGGAAGTCGAAATCGTCGTCCACATCCAGCCCTGCTGCGGTAGAGGAGGCTTCCGGCTGGGCGGCCGGCAGATCGGCGGAGAGGTCGCTGCTCAGGTCGTCCAGTTCGGCGGACACTTCGTCCAGTTGCGCGGCGAAGCTGTCTTCGGCCGGCGCGACCGGCGCCTCGTCGGCCAACGACAGGTCGAAGTCGGCCGGCATGTCCAGATCGGTCGCCGCACCCGGCGCCTCGGAAACCAGCGGCTCGTCGTCCAGGCTCAGCATGAAGTCGTCCTCGGGGGCGGCCACGGACGGCTTGCTTTCGGCCTCCAGATCCAGGCTGAAGTCGGCCAGATCATCGTCGAGCGAGAGGCTGTCGCTGGTGCTCGCGCTGTCACCGCCCAGGTCGAGATCGAAGTCCATGTCGCTGCCGGCAGTGGAGCTTGCCGGGGCGGACGGCGCATCGAGGCCGAAGCTGGAATCCAGCTCCAGGTCGTCGAAGCCGGTTTCGGCGAGCGGAGCAGCAGGAGCGGCCGGCTCGTCGAGAGCGACATCGAGGTCGTCCAGGCTCAGGTCGAAGGAGTCATCCGCGGCGGCAGGCTTGGCAGCCGGCTCGTCCAGGGTCAGATCGTCCAGGCTGAAGTCATCCAGCGCGTCGGCAGCGGCGACGCCACCTGCAGCTGCGGCAGCGGCCAGCGCCATGGCCGGGTAGCGGGCCTTCAGCTGATCGATGGCACCGGCGGAGCCGCCGATCTCGCGCAGCTCCTGCTCCTGGCGGGCAAAGCCTTCACGGTCGCCCAGCTCGGCGTAGACTTCCATGAGTTTCAGGCGCAAGTCGCTGCGATGCGGCTCATCGTTGATGGCGTTGTGCAGCAGCTCGGCGGCCTGGCTGAACTTGCCGTAGGCGATATAGATGTCCGCCTCGCCCAGTGCATCGGCGGTCTGCGGTGCAACGCGCTCTTCGGCCTGATCGCGCAGCGTGGCGTCGCTGGCGGTATCGTCCAGACCGGCGAAGCTGTCGTCCGGCAGGTCCATTTCGTTGGCGAAGGTGGGGCTATCGTCCTGCGGCGCGAGGCTGTTCTGCAGTTCCGCTTCCTTCATCGCGTTGCGACGAGAAAGCATCATCAGCCCCAGCAGCAGCACCAGCAGCGCACCGCCACCGATGGCGCCGAGCAGCATGGGGTTGCCCAGCACTTCGTCGAGCATGCTTTGTGGCGCGGGCGTCTGAGCCACCGGCGCGGCAGGCTTCGGCGCCTGGGCAGGCTTGGCGGGCGGGGCCGGCTGAGGTGCAACCGCCGGAGTGGCCGGCTGGGTGGCAGGCGCCTGGGCAGCCGGCTCAGCCGGCGTGGGCTTTGGGGCCGATTCCTCGTAGTTGAAGTCCGGGCTCGCCGGCTTCTCGGTCGGGATCGCATCCGCAGGCGCGGGCTCCGCCGGCTTGGCTTCGGCCGGTGGGACTTCCGCGGGCTTGGGCTCTACGACCGGCGCGACCGGTGCTGCCGGAGCCTCGGCCGCCGGCTGGGACGGGACGGCGGGAGCGGCAGGCTGTGCCGGCGTCGCGGCGGCATTGTTCTGCTGTGCCAGATCGGCCTGCAGCTTGGCCAGCTGGCTGTCCTTGAGTTCGATCAGACGCTGGGCCTTGTCCAACTGGCTCTGCAGATCGGACAGGCGCCCCTTCAGCTCTTCGCTCTCGCGACGGCTGGAGTCCAGGCTTTCCTTGGTAACGGCCAGCTGGTCGCTGAGCGCCTTGCTGTTGCCGGTTCCGGCGTCGCTGCCCGCGGTAGACTTGCCGCCGTCGGCGGCAACCAGTTTCAGATTGTCCTTCGCGTCGGCCTTGGCCGGAGCGGCACCGGCGGTATCGCGCTTGGTGGCATCCAGCTGGCGAGCACCGCCGGCTGCGACGCTACGCCCTTCGCGCCAGGCATTGTTCTGCTCGGAGACCTGGGCCAGGGCTTCCGACTGGCTGCGGCTCTTGACCTGGGCATCGGTCGGCAGGCGCAGCACCTGGCCGCTCTTCAGGCGGTTGATGTTGCCGCCGAGGAACGCATCCGGGTTCAGGTCCTGAATGGCCAGCATGGCCTGGTGAACGGAGCCACCCTGGCGGCTGCGCTGGGCGATTTCCCAGAGGGTATCGTTGGAGGTGGTCTTGTACTGGTCACCGTCGATCCGGGCGGCGGGGGCTGCAGCCGGCGCCGGAGCGGCAGCCGCGGCAGGGGCCGGAGGAGCGGCCGGGCGAACCGGGGCGCTGGCGGAAGGGGTTACGGGGCGCGGCACGGGTGCGGCGGCCTGCGGACGCGGTGCGGGAGCGGCCGCCACCGGCAGGCGCGGCGCGGTCAGCACCGGCGACGGCGAGTACATCGGCGGGTCGAGCAGCAGGGTGTATTCGCGCAGCAGGCGGCCATTGGGCCACAGCACTTCGACCAGGAAGTTGACGTAGGGCTCGCGCACCGGCTTGGTCGAGGTGATGCGAATCACGCTCCTGCCGTTGGGCTTGATGATCGGCGTGAACTTGAGGTCGGTCAGGAAATACTGACGCTCGACGCCCGCCTTGTTGAATTCATCCGGCGATGCGAGGCTGGGTTTCACCTCCGCCTGAGACAGATCACGCACCTCCAGCAGCTCGATCTCCGCCACCAGTGGCTGGCTCAGCGAGGACTGCAGGTCGATCTCCCCTAGCCCCAGCGCATGTGCCGTACCCGAGGTCAGCGCGGAAGCAGCTGCGATTGCCAGCACCAGTTTGCGAACCCGAACCATAGCGTAATCCCTTGTTTTATCTTTTTTTCTCGTCAAACGAGACGATTCTGAAGCCCGCTGCCTGCACCCGCCTGAGCCGGTTCCCCGCCAGCGAAACTACCAAAACAGTATTGCCAAGCTAGAATAATTCTTCAAATTTGGGGCTAAGTATCTTTTACAGATAGTGTTTTATCAACAACTCGCCAATTTGCACAGCATTGAGCGCCGAGCCTTTTCGCACATTATCTGACGCAATCCACAAATTGAGCTCCGCGGGATCGTCGAGGCCGGCGCGCAGGCGACCAACATACAGTTCATCCTGCCCCACCGCATCTCCCACGACGGTCGGATAGTCGCCACTCTCCACCAATTCGATGCCCGGCTGTCGCTCCAGCCGCTGCGCCACCGCCGCCAGGTCCACCGGTTCGTCCGTCTGCACGGACACCGCCAGGCTGTCGCCGAAGAAGACCGGGGCGACGCAGCAGGTGACGGATACCTTCAGGCCATCGACGGCCAGCACCTGTTTCAGCTCCGCCGCGATCCGCCGCTCCAGATGCGCATGACCGCCCTCCTCCTCACCGATCCGGGCCAGCAGGTTGAAGGCGACCTGGCGATCGAACATCTGCGGCTCCAGCGGGCGCATGTTGAGCAGCTCGGTGGTCTGCCGGGCCAGTTCGCTGACACCAGCGCGCCCCAGGCTGGAAACCGCCAGGGCCGCCGTCAGGGTGATCCTGCGCAGGCCGAGCGCGGAGCGCAATGGCGCCAGTACCGCGGCCAGGGCGGTCGCGGCCGGTGCCGGGCTGGCCAACAGATAAGGAGCGTTCGCGCCGACCAGCGCCTCGGCATTGGCTTCCGGCACCACGGGCAGCGCCTGCTCCAGACCACCGCTAAGGTCGATTATGGAACAGCCAGCGGCATGCGCCCTGGCACCGTATTGCCGAGAAACGTCCTCGCCCGCCGCGAAGAACGCCAGCTGTACCTGGGCGAAATCAAAATCGGTCAGTTCCCGCACCCGCAGGTTCTTGCCGCGGAACGCCATGGCCTGGCCGGCTGAGGCATTGCCGGCCAGCAGATGCAGGGTGGCGACCGGAAATCCGCGCTCTTCCAGCAGTTGCACCAGGGTTTCGCCGACGGTGCCAGTGGCGCCGATGACGGCTATATCGAAGGTCTTGGACATCGGAAAGCCTTGAACAGAAAAGCGGACCGGCACTCTACCCGGCCCGCCGGACAAACGAAAAGGGCCGGTCTATGACCGGCCCTTTGCGCCACGGCGACTATCAGCGCTCCAGCAGGATACGCAGCATGCGGCGCAGCGGCTCGGCCGCACCCCACAGCAGTTGGTCGCCGACGGTGAAGGCGCCGAGGTACTGCGAGCCCATGTTGAGCTTGCGCAGACGACCGACCGGAACGCTCAGGGTGCCGGTGACGGCGGTCGGGCCGAGGTCGCGGATGCTGGCTTCGCGGGTGTTCGGCACCAGCTTGACCCAGGGGTTGTGCTGGCTGATCAGGCCTTCGATGTCGCCCATCGGCACATCCTTGTTCAGCTTGATGGTCAGCGCCTGGCTGTGGCAGCGCATGGCGCCAATGCGCACGCACAGGCCGTCCACCGGGATCGGGTTCTTGAAGCGACCGAGGATCTTGTTGGTCTCCGCCTGGCCCTTCCACTCTTCGCGGCTCTGGCCGTTGGGCAGCTCCTTGTCGATGTAGGGAATCAGGCTGCCGGCCAGCGGCACGCCGAAGTTGTCCACCGGGAAAGCCTCGCCGCGCATGGTCTCGGCGACCTTGCGGTCGATGTCGAGGATGGCGCTGGCCGGGTCGGCCAGGTCATCGGCCACGGAAGCATTGATCGCGCCCATCTGCCTGATCAGCTCGCGCATGTTCTGCGCGCCGGCGCCGGAGGCCGCCTGGTAGGTCATGGCGCTCATCCACTCGACCAGGCCGGCCTCGTACAGGCCGCCCAGGGCCATCAGCATCAGGCTGACGGTGCAGTTGCCGCCGATGTAGTTCTTGGTGCCAGCGTCCAGCGACTGGTCGATCACCCGGCGGTTGACCGGGTCGAGCACGATCACCGAGTCGTCGGCCATGCGCAGGCTGGAGGCCGCGTCGATCCAGTAGCCGTTCCAGCCGGCTTCGCGCAGCTTGGGGAAGACTTCGCTGGTGTAGTCGCCGCCCTGGCAGGTCAGGATCACGTCGAGGGTCTTCAGCTCGTCGATGCTGTAGGCATCCTTCAGCGGGGCGACGTCCTTGCCAATCGCCGGCCCCTGGCCGCCAACATTGGAGGTGGTGAAGAACACCGGCTCGATCAGGTCGAAGTCGCGCTCTTCCAGCATGCGCTGCATGAGCACGGAACCAACCATACCGCGCCAACCGATCAGACCTACGCGTTTCATAACGACTACACCCTATGGAGAAGTGGGGCCGCTGCTCGCAGCGGGCCCGACAGATTACAGATTACGCAGCGCTTCGACTACCGCGTCGCCCATGGCGGCGGTGCCGACCCGGGTCTTGCCCTCGGACCAGATGTCGCCGGTGCGCAGGCCCTGGTCCAGCACCTTGCTCACGGCCAGTTCGATGGCGTCGGCCGCCGCGGCCTGGCCGAAGCTGTAGCGCAGCATCATCGAGACCGAGAGGATGGTCGCCAGCGGGTTGGCGATGCCCTGGCCGGCGATGTCCGGCGCGGAGCCGTGGCACGGCTCGTACATGCCCTTGTTGTTGGCGTCCAGCGAGGCGGACGGCAGCATGCCGATGGAGCCGGTGAGCATGGAAGCCTCGTCCGACAGGATGTCGCCGAACATGTTGTCGGTGACGATCACGTCGAACTGCTTGGGCGCGCGCACCAGTTGCATGGCGGCGTTGTCGACGTACATGTGCGACAGCTCGACGTCCGGGTAGTCCTTGGCCACTTCCTCGACCACGGCGCGCCACAGCTGGCTGGAGGCCAGCACGTTGGCCTTGTCCACCGAGCACAGCTTCTTGCCGCGCACGCGGGCCATGTCGAAGCCGACCTTGGCGATGCGGCGAATCTCGCTCTCGCTGTACGGCAGGGTGTCGTAGGCCATGCGCTCGCCGTTCTCCAGTACCTTGCTCTCGCGCGGCTGGCCGAAGTAGATACCGCCGGTCAGCTCGCGGACGATGAGGATGTCCAGGCCGGCGACCACTTCCGGCTTGAGGCTGGAGGCCTCGGCCAGTTGCGGGTAGAGGATGGCCGGACGCAGGTTGCCGAACAGGCCGAGCTGCGAGCGGATCTTCAGCAGGCCGCGCTCGGGGCGGATGGCCGGGTCGATCTTGTCCCACTTCGGTCCGCCGACGGCGCCGAGCAGCACCGCATCGGCGGCGCGGGCGCGATCCAGGGTCTCGTCGGCCAGCGGCACGCCGTACTTGTCCACGGCGGCGCCGCCCAGATCGTCGAAGGACAGCTCGAAGCCCAGGCTGTATTTGTCATTGGCCAGGTTCAGGACCTTGACCGCCTCGGCCATGATTTCCGGGCCGATGCCGTCGCCGGGGAGAACCAGAATCTGCTTGCTCATCACATCCTCATACGCCGTAGGGTGCGCCATGCGCACCGTGCAAATGGTCAGTCGGTCGGTGCGCGCAGCGCACCCTACTTGATCGCGCCGAACAGCCAGGGGCTGTTCTGCTGGTGTTTGGCCTCGAACGCCTTGATCGCTTCCTGGTCCTGCAGGGTCAGGCCGATGTCGTCCAGGCCGTTGAGCAGGCAGTGCTTGCGGAAGGCGTCGACCTCGAAGCCGTACTGCTTGCCGTCCGGACGGGTCACGGTCTGCGCCGCCAGGTCGACGGTCAGCTGGTAGCCCTCGGTGGCCTCGGCCTGCTGGAACAGCTCGTCGACTTCCGCGTCGGTCAGGATGATCGGCAGCAGGCCGTTCTTGAAGCTGTTGTTGAAAAAGATGTCGGCGTAGCTCGGCGCGATGATGGTGCGGAAGCCGTACTCTTCCAGCGCCCAGGGCGCGTGCTCGCGGGAAGAGCCGCAGCCGAAGTTCTCGCGGGCCAGCAGCACGCTGGCGCCCTGGTAGCGCGGGAAGTTCAGGACGAAGTCCTGGTTCACCGGGCGCTTGGAGTTGTCCTGGTTGGGCTGGCCCACGTCCAGGTAGCGCCACTCGTCGAACAGGTTGGGGCCGAAGCCGCTGCGCTTGATCGACTTGAGGAACTGCTTGGGAATGATCTGATCGGTGTCGACGTTGGCACGATCGAGCGGGCAGACCAGGCCGGTGTGTTGGGTGAAGGCTTTCATCTATCTAACTCCTCAGGCCTGGATCAGTTCGCGCACGTCGACGAAGCGACCGGTCACCGCCGCAGCCGCGGCCATGGCCGGGCTGACCAGGTGGGTACGCCCACCGGCGCCCTGGCGACCCTCGAAGTTGCGGTTGGAGGTCGAGGCGCAATGCTCGCCGCTGCCCAGCTTGTCCGGGTTCATCGCCAGGCACATGGAGCAGCCCGGTTCACGCCATTCGAAGCCGGCCTCGATGAAGATCTTGTCCAGGCCTTCCTGTTCGGCCTGCGCCTTGACCAGGCCGGAGCCCGGCACGACCATCGCCTGCTTGACGGTGGCGGCGACCTTGCGGCCCCTGGCCACCTCGGCGGCGGCGCGCAGGTCCTCGATCCGCGAGTTGGTGCAGGAACCGATGAACACGCGGTCCAGCTGGATATCGGTGATCGGCTGGTTGGCCTGCAGACCCATGTACCTGAGGGCGCGGACGATGGAGTCGCGCTTGACCGGGTCGGCCTCGACGGCCGGGTCCGGCACGTTCTGGTCGACGGCCAGGACCATCTCCGGCGAGGTGCCCCAGCTGACCTGCGGCTTGATGTCCTCGGCCCGCAGCTCGACCACGGTATCGAAATGCGCATCGGCATCCGACACCAGTTCGCGCCACTGCGCCACGGCCTGTTCCCACTGCTCGCCCTGCGGCGAGAACGGACGGCCCTTGACGTACTCGATGGTCTTCTCGTCCACTGCCACCATGCCCACGCGGGCACCGGCCTCGATCGACATGTTGCAGATGGTCATACGGCCTTCCAGCGACAGGTCGCGGATCGCGCTGCCGGCGAACTCCAGGGCATGGCCGTTGCCGCCGGCGGTGCCGATCTTGCCGATCACGGCGAGCACGATGTCCTTGGCGGTGACGCCGAACGGCAGCTTGCCCTCGACGCGCACCTGCATGTTCTTCATCTTCTTGGCCACCAGGCACTGGGTAGCGAGCACGTGCTCGACCTCGGAAGTACCGATGCCGTGGGCCAGTGCGCCGAAGGCGCCATGGGTGGAGGTGTGCGAGTCGCCGCAGACCACGGTCATGCCCGGCAGGGTAGCGCCCTGCTCCGGGCCGACCACGTGGACGATGCCCTGGCGTACGTCGTTCATCTTGAATTCGAGGATGCCGAAATCGTCGCAGTTCTCGTCGAGGGTCTGCACCTGGATGCGCGACACCTCGTCGACGATGGCTTCCAGACCGCCCTGGCGCTCGGCGCGGGTGGTCGGCACGTTGTGGTCCGGGGTGGCGATGTTGGCGTCGATGCGCCACGGCTGACGCCCGGCCAGGCGCAGGCCCTCGAAGGCCTGGGGCGAGGTCACCTCGTGGAGAATGTGACGATCGATGTAGATCAGCGACGAGCCATCGTCGCGGCGCTTCACCTCGTGCATGTCCCAGAGCTTGTCGTAGAGCGTCTTGCCGGCCATCGAAAGGGTCCTCATCAGCGGTGCGGGAGGTGAAGGATCTATAGCCCTTCTACCGATGTGGAGATGCTAAGGACTTGCCTTGAATAACTCAAATTCATATTTTTCATCCATTGCATAACCGATTGGAATTCGATATGGACCTGGCCAACCTGAGCGCCTTCATCGCCATCGCCGAGGCCGGCAGCTTTTCCGAGGCCGCCGAACGCCTGCACCTGACCCAGCCGGCCGTGAGCAAGCGCATCGCCGGCCTGGAGCAGCAGCTCGGCGTACGCCTGTTCGACCGCCTGGGCCGCGAAGTAAGCCTGACCGAGGCCGGCCGCGCCCTGCTGCCACGGGCCTACCAGATCCTCAACGTACTGGACGACACCCGCCGCGCCTTGACCAACCTCAACGGCGAGATCAGCGGCCGCCTGACCCTGGCCACCAGCCACCACATCGGCCTGCACCGCCTGCCGCCCCTGCTGCGCACCTTCACCCGCGCCTATCCGCAGGTGGCGCTGGACATCCAGTTCCTCGATTCCGAGGTGGCCTACGAGGAAATCCTCCACGGCCGCGCCGAACTGGCGGTGATCACCCTGGCCCCGGAGACCCGCGAGCCGGTGCACGCGGTGCCGGTGTGGAACGATCCGCTGGACTTCGTCGCCGCCCCCGAGCACCCGCTGGCGCGCAACGGCGCCGTGACCCTGGCCGACGTGGCGCCGCACCCGGCGGTGTTCCCCGGCGGCAACACCTTCACCCACCACATCGTCAACAACCTGTTCGCCGCCCAGGGCCTGACGCCGAACATCGGCATGAGCACCAACTACCTGGAGACGATCAAGATGATGGTCTCCATCGGCCTGGCCTGGAGCGTGCTGCCACGCACCATGCTCGACGACCAGGTGGTACGCCTGCCCCTGCCGGGCATCCAGCTGCAACGGCGGCTCGGCTACATCCTGCACAAGGAACGTACCCTGTCCAACGCGGCCAAAGCCTTCATGGCCCTGCTCGACGAAAGCCGTCGCTTGCCTTGAGGCGTGATCAGCGGCTAACGTGGGGGCATAACGATAAGAAAAAGCCGCTTGCACGCCTCTATCACGCCTCTTCCCACCAGGCGGCCGTGTCGTGCCGAGCGCCGGACGAGAAACGCGATGTCCAGACCTCCCAAGCAGCCGCCCTTCCCCTACATACCGGCCATGGACCCCGCCGAGTTCGAAAAGACCTGGCAGGATGCCCCGCGCCTGCTCGCCGCGCTCACCGGCGCGCACCTGGGCGCCTGGTACTGGGACATCGGCAGCGGCAAGGTCAGCTGGTCGCGCGGCGCCCAGGCCTTGTTCGGCCTTGACCCGCGCAATCCCCTGGAACACCGGGTCGACTACATCGAGCTGATCCCCGAGGAAGACCGGGTCATGGTCCAGCGCCTGTTCCAGCAGGTGCTGGAGGGCAAGCCCATCGCCGAGGCCATGCGCCACCGCATCCGCTGGCCGGACGGCAGCCTGCGCTGGCTGGAGATCAGCGGCCGGCCGCAGCCCGACGAACACGGCCGCCCCCAGGTGTTCGGCGTGATCCGCGACATCACCCAGCAGTGCGAGCAGGAACAGGCCCTGCGCGACAGCCAGGAGCGCCTGACCCTCGCGCTCGAGTCGGCCAACCTGGGCACCTGGGACTGGCACATCCCCAGCAACATGCTCTACGGCTCGGAGCGTGCCGCCAGCCTCCATGGCCTGCCGCCCGAGCCCTACCACGGCGAGTTCGCCCACTTCTTCCAGCACGTGCCCGAGGCCGACCGCAGCATCATGCGCAAGGCCTACCGCGATGCGGTGGAAGGCGTCCAGCGGCAGTACCAGGTGACCTACCGCACCCGCCTGGGCAACGGCGAGATGCGCTACCTGGAGAGCACCGCCAAGCTGTACCGCGACAACCGGGGCGAACCGCTGCGCATGACCGGCATCCTCATGGACATCACCGAGCGGGTCCAGCGCGAGCAACGCCTGGCCTCCTCCGAGGAGAAGTTCGTCACCCTGTTCCAGGCCAGCCCTGAGCCCATCTGCGTCTCCCGGGTCCGCGACGGCACGTTCATAGAGGTCAACCCGAGCTTCTGCCAGACCTTCGGCTGGCAGCCCCAGGAAATCGTCGGCCACAGCGCGCCGGACCTCGGCTTCTGGGTCGACGAGAGCCAGCGCCTCCAGCTGTTCGCCAAGCTCGCCGAGGACCAGAGCCTGAGCAACGAAATCGCACGCTTCCACACCAAGGAAGGCCGCGAGCTGAGCTGCGTCGTCTCCAGCCGCTTCATCCGCGTCGACCGCCAGCTGTGCATCACCACCACCTTCCGCGACATCACCGAGCGCCAGGCCGCCGAGGCGGCGCTCAAGGCCAGCCAGGAGAAGTTCGCCAAGGCGTTCCACTCCAGCCCCGACGCCATCACCATCAGCGAGCTCGACAGCGGCCGCTACATCGAGGTCAACGAAGGCTTCTGCCGGCTCACCGGCTACCGCCCCGAAGAGGTCATAGGCCGCAACTCCCTCGAACTGAACGTCTGGGCCTACCCGGAAGAGCGCGAGCGCATGGTCGAACTGGTCCGCAGCGAGGGCCGCGCCTACCACCTGGAAATGCACGGCCAGCATCGCGACGGCAGCATCCGCCTGGTGGAAGTGTCGGTAGAGCCCATCGAGCTCAACGACACGCCCTGCCTGCTGCTCAACGCCCGCGACATCAGCGAGCTCAAGGAAGCCCAGGCCCAGGTGCGCCACCTGGCCTACCACGACCCGCTGACCAACCTGCCCAACCGCGCCCTGCTGATGGACCGCCTGACCCAGCAGATCGCCCTACTCAAGCGCCATAACCTGCACGGTGCCCTGCTGTTCCTCGACCTGGACCACTTCAAGCACATCAACGACTCCCTCGGCCACCCGGTGGGCGATGCGGTGCTGAAGATGGTCACCGCGCGCCTGGAAGCCAGCGTGCGCCTGGAGGACACGGTGGCCCGCCTGGGCGGCGACGAATTCGTGGTGCTGATCTCCGGCCTGGAAGGCAGCCGCACCGAGGTCAATCGCCAGGTCCGCCAGGTGGCGGAGAAACTGCGCGGCCTGCTGGCCGAGCCGATGCTGCTGGACGGCCATCGCCTGCAGGTCACGCCCAGCATCGGCATCGCCCTGGTACCGGCCCACGGCGACAACCCCACCGACCTGCTCAAGCGCGCGGACATCGCCCTGTACCGGGCCAAGGACTCCGGGCGCAACACCATCCAGGTCTTCCGTCGCTCCATGCAGGAAGCCGCCAGCGAGCGCCTGCGCCTGGAAAGCGACCTGCGCCTGGCCCTGGCCCGCGGCGAGTTCGAGCTGTACTTCCAGCCCCAGGTGGACGCCCGCGACGGCAACGTGATCGGCAGCGAGGCGCTGCTGCGCTGGAGCCACCCGACCCTCGGCCCGCAGTCGCCGGCGCAGTTCATCCAGGTGCTGGAAGAGAGCGGCCTGATCCTCGAGGTCGGCGCCTGGGTGCTGAGCGAGGCCTGCCACGCCAGCGCCCGCATGATGCGCGACGGCCTGGTCGGCCGCGACGCCTTCCAGCTGTGCGTCAACATCAGTCCTCGGCAATTCCGCCAGAACGATTTCGTCGAGCGAGTGGAACGCTGCCTGGCGCAGAGCCAGCTGCCGGCCAGCATGCTCAAGCTGGAGATCACCGAAGGCATCGTCATCCACAACCTGGACGACACCATCGCCAAGATGCGCCGCCTGAAGAAGCTCGGCCTGAGTTTCGCCATGGACGACTTCGGCACGGGCTACAGCTCGCTGACCTACCTCAAGCGGCTGCCGGTGGACGTGCTGAAGATCGACCAGTCGTTCGTCCGCGACGCCACCAGCGACCCCAACGACGCGGAGATCGTGCGCGCCATCGTCGCCATGGCCAGGAGCCTCAACCTCGAGGTGATCGCCGAAGGCGTGGAACAGCAGGAGCAGCTGGATTTCCTCCTGCAACAGGGCTGCCACCAGTACCAGGGCTACCTGTTCAGCCGGCCGGTGCCCCTGCAGGAATTCCACCAGCTGCTGATGACCAGCCGCCGCGCCTGAAACGAAGAAGGGCACCCGTAGGTGCCCTTCTCTTCCCTCCACTACCGCGCCATCAGCCTTCCAGCGCCGGCTTCTCGCCGCCGATGGGGATGCGCTTGGGCTTGGCCTCTTCCGGCACGATGCGCACCAGGTCGATGTTCAGCAGGCCATGGGCCAGTGCGGCGGCCCTGACCTCGATATGGTCGGCCAGGCGGAAGGACAGCTTGAAGCCGCGCTGGGCGATGCCCTGGTGCAGGAAGGTGACTTCGCCCGCGCCCGGCTCGCGCTCGCGACGGCCGCCGGTGACGGTGAGCACGCCGCGCTCGACCTGCAGCTCGAGGTCGTCTTCACGGAAGCCGGCGGCCGCGACCACGATGCGGTACTGGTCGTCGCCATGCTTCTCGACGTTGTAGGGAGGGTAGGAACTGCCGCTCTCGCTGCTGCGCAGCGCCGATTCGAACAGGTCGTTGAAACGGTCGAAACCGACGGACTGGCGGAACAGGGGGGCCAGGGAAAGTACGTTGCTCATGTTGCGTCTCCTGAATAATCAGCAAGTGTTTCACCGCGGGACCCGACTTCGGCATCCCGCAATCCATAGATGGGAGCCCTGGTTTCGATTTCAAGGGGAGACATTCGCGATGAACCGGATCATGCCGATCACCAGCGTCCGGTGAAGCCCGGCGCCGAGGCCGAATATCCGGCCCGGCCAGGCTAAGTAAACGCTGAAAACCCTCACCGTCACTCCCGCGCAGGCGGGAGCCCAGGTGCTGCGGAGTGTCTGGGTTCCCGCCTACGCGGGAATGACGATTATTTCCAGCTCCCAGCCAACAGGCCGCCAGGCAGTGCGCCGCACGCACCGAAAACGACTCTGCGCCGGCCGCTAGACGCTTTCCGCCAGCGCTGTCCATGGTGCGCCCAGCAGGCGATCGATGCATTCGCAGTCGCTCTCCCGGCGCACCTCAGCGAACAGCACCACCGCCTCCGGGTAGCTGCGGGTGAGCATGGCCAGCCACTGCTTGAGGCGCCCCGGCGCATAGCGCGGCGCCAGTTTGCGCCGGGCCTGTCGCCAGAAGTCGCGGAGCAGCGGCAGCAGCTCGTCCCAAGTCATGGGCAGCACCTCGCGACCGGCGCAGGCCGCGGCGATCTGCCGGGCCAGGTCGGGCCGCGACACCAGGCCACGGCCGAGCATGATGTCCTCGGCGCCGCTGACCTCGCGGCAGCGCCGCCAGTCGTCGACCGTCCATATCTCACCGTTGGCGTACACCGGCACGGCGACCGCCTCCTGCACCCGCGCTACCCACTCCCAATGAGCCGGAGGTTTGTAGCCGTCGGCCTTGGTCCGCGCATGCACCACCAGTTGCGCGGCACCGCCCTCGGCCAGGGCGCGGGCGCAATCCAGGGCACCGTCCGGGCTGTCGAAGCCCAGGCGCATCTTGGCGGTCACCGGGACCTCTGCCGGCACGGCGCGGCGCACCTCGCGGAGGATGGCATGCAGCAGTTCCGGCTCCTTGAGCAGCACCGCGCCGCCGCGCGACTTGTTCACCGTCTTGGCCGGGCAGCCGAAGTTGAGGTCGATCACCGGCGCGCCCAGGGTACAGGCGAAGGCCGCATTGTCCGCCAGGCAGGCCGGGTCGGAGCCAAGCAGCTGCACGCGCATCGGCGTGCCGGCGCGGGTCCGCGCGGCGTCCGCCAGTTCGGGGGCGAGCTTGTGGTAGGCGGCCTCGGGCAGCAGCCGGTCGCTGACGCGGATGAATTCGGTGACGCACCAGTCGATGCCGCCGACACGGGTCAGCACATCGCGCAGGATCTCGTCGACCAGTCCCTCCATGGGGGCCAGGGCGATTTGCATGGAACGGTCCGGGGAAACGGGGCGCACAGTTTAAGGGGACACTCCCGCGACACAAGATGGTCAACACTCCTGAAGACGAAAGGGAGAACCCTCATGCTGCGCAGCTCGCTACTCGCCATCTGCCTGACCGGCGGCCTCGCGCAGGCGGCCGAGACCCTGCCCTCCGGCGTACAGCACCAACCACCTGCCCCGGCGCCGGACGCGCCGGGACGCCTGATCGTCAGCCGCGACAAGGACGCGCCGAACGCCTGCGACGTGGAGCTCTACGTGAACCGGGAGATCGTGGCGACATTGGGGCCGGGCGACCGCACCAGCCTCGACCTGCCCAGCGGCCAGCTCAGCCTGGCGGTGGCCATATCTTCCGCCGGCTATTGCGGCGGGCAGGGGCCGGAGACGGAGCAGTCGGTGCTGCTGCTTCCGGGGGAGGCCAGGCAGTTCGCGGTGAAGGTGGAACCGGACCAGGTGTTCCTCGCCCCGCTACTCGATGAGGATCAGGACTCCAGCAAGGCCTGGCCGTAGCCCTCGATGAACTCCGGCGGCATGCGCCGGGGCTTGCCCGTGGACAGCTCGATGCAGACGAAGGTGGTGCGCGCCCGCAGCAGGGTGCAGGCGTCGGCCGGGCGCCACAGCTGGAAGTGGCGGCTCATCTTCAGCTTGTGATCCGACTCGACGATCCAGGTGGCCATCTGCAATTCCTCGCCCTCGTAGGCGCTGGCCAGGTAGTCGACCTCGTGACGCACCACCGCCATGGCGCGATCCAGGCGGCGGTACTCGGCCAGGTCCAGCCCGAGGCTCTGGGAATGCCGCCAGGCGCAGCGCTCCAGCCAGCTGACGTAGACCGCGTTGTTGGCGTGGCCCAGGCCGTCGATGTCCTCGGCGACCACTTGCAGATCGATGACGAAGGGTTGCGGCAGGTCCCAGCTCACTGCTTGACCTCCAGGCTGGCGGCGAGCGCGCGGGCCTCGCTGGCCAGCTGGGTGATCTGGTCCCAGGCGCGGGCGCGGATCAGGTTGTCCGGCGCGATCCAGGTGCCGCCGACGCAGGCGACGTTGGGCAGGCGCAGGAAGCTCAGCAGGTTATCTGCGGTGATGCCCCCGGTCGGGCAGAAGCGGATGCCGGTGAAGGGACCCTTGAAGCTCTTGAGCATCTTCACGCTGGTGGCGCCGTTGGCCGGGAACAGCTTGAGCGAACGATAGCCGTACTCCAGCGCCAGCAGCACCTCGGACGGCGTCATCACCGCCGGCAGGTAGGGCAACCCGGAATCCTCCGCGGCGGCGGCCAGGCGCTCGGTGCAACCGGGACTGACGGCGAACTGGGCGCCGGCATCGCGGGCCTCCTGGAACTGCTCGGCGTGGATCACCGTGCCGGCACCGACCAGCAGTTCCGGCAGCGCCTTGCGGATCGCCGACAGGGCATCCAAGGCGCGGGGCGTGCGCAGGGTCACTTCTAGGACGCTGACACCACCGGCATGCAGCGCGCGGGCCATGTCCACCGCCAGCTCGCAATCCTCGATCACCAGCACCGGCAGCACCGGGCGCGCCCGCTGCAGCACCGCTTCCATCGTCAGGCTCATGTCATTTCCCCCTCATCGAGATTCCGACACCAAACGGCATAGGCAGCTATGACGGCGCCGAGCCGGACCGGAGCACAACTCCGGCCCGCCGAGAACAATGGAGAGGGAGTGTAGCGGTTTAGAACAACCGGCAGCGCCTCGTGTTCCGCGTGGAAGCGGCCCGGATGGCCTCGGGATCAACCTCCCGGATTGCATCCGGGCTACGGAAGCAGACCGCAGAAAAACAAAAGGGCCATTCCGAAGAATGACCCTTGAAGTCCGCAAAACGCGGAAAGAAAGTGGCGTCCCCTAGGGGACTCGAACCCCTGTTACCGCCGTGAAAGGGCGGTGTCCTAGGCCACTAGACGAAGGGGACAGAACCTTCGAAGAACAAGGCCAGCACGCGGCTGGCCCTGTCAGTGTTTGGTGGAGCTAGACGGGATCGAACCGTCGACCTCTTGCATGCCATGCAAGCGCTCTCCCAGCTGAGCTATAGCCCCGGATTTTGCGTCTCTCGACGTGCAGTGCGAGCACTGCGTGAAGTGGCGTCCCCTAGGGGACTCGAACCCCTGTTACCGCCGTGAAAGGGCGGTGTCCTAGGCCACTAGACGAAGGGGACGAAACCTTCATTCACTCGAACGCGCTGGAATTCGTTCGGTGGCAATTTGGTGGAGCTAGACGGGATCGAACCGTCGACCTCTTGCATGCCATGCAAGCGCTCTCCCAGCTGAGCTATAGCCCCGTCGCTTGGACGGGGCGCATATTAGGGGCGAGGTATTTGCCTGTCAACACAATTTTTTATCGGGCCCGAAAAAATTCTGGAGGCAGAACAATCACTTACCCCGAGAGGCTGGCCAAGTCACGCCTTCGCGAGGCGATGACCGGCGCCCTCCCCGCTCAGCCGCGGAAACCCTCCAGCAACTTCTTCCACTCCTTAGTCTCGCCGTTGCTGACGCCGCCGAGCAGTTCGATGGCCTGGCGCAGGCGGAAGCGCGACAGGTCGGCACCTAGGATTTCCATCGCGTCCAGCACCGAGACCGAACTGGCCTTGCCGGTGATGGCCGGGAAGATCAGCGGCATCAGGTCGCGCAGCTTGAGGCCGAGGCCCTCGCAGACGAACTGGATGCAGGCGGTGATCTTCTCCTTGTCCCACTGGCGCAGCGCTTCCAGCTCCCACAGCACCAGCTGCAGGGCCTGGCGTACCTGGTCCGGCGACAGCTTCTTGTGCACCAGCAGCGCGGGGTCCAGCTGCACGCCGCCGCTGAAGAAGAAGCTGGAGAGCGGCGCGATGTCGCTGAAGGTCTCGACCCGCTGCTGCACATGGGGCGCGATCTGCATCAGGTACTGGGTGTTGAAGGCCCACTCCTGCACGCGCTGGGCGAACTGTTCCACCGGCAGCTCGCGTAGCCACTGGCCGTTGAGCCAGGACAGCTTCTCGATATCGAAGATCGGCCCACCCAGGGAAACACGCGACAGGTCGAAGTGCTCGATCATCTCGGCCAGGGAGAACTTCTCGCGCTCGTCCGGCATCGACCAGCCCATGCGGCCCAGGTAGTTGAGCAGCGCCTCGGGCATGAAGCCCATGCGCTCGTAGAAGGTGATGCAGGTGGGGTTCTTGCGCTTGGACAGCTTGGACTTGTCCGGATTGCGCAGCAGCGGCATGTAGCAGAGCTTGGGCTGTTCCCAGCCGAAGTACTCGTACAGCTTGATCAGCTTGGGCGCCGACGGCAGCCACTCCTCGCCACGCAGGACGTGGGTGATTTCCATCAGGTGGTCGTCGACCACGTTGGCCAGGAAGTAGGTGGGCAGGCCGTCGGCCTTCATCAGCACCTGCATGTCCATGCGATCCCACGGGATTTCCACGTCGCCACGGAGCATGTCCGGCACCACGCACACGCCCTCGCTCGGCACCTTCATGCGCACCACGTGGGACTCGCCGGCGGCGATGCGCTTCTGCGCGTCCTCGGGGGCGAGATGCATGCAGTGGCCGTCGTAGCGTGGGGTTTCCTTCTTCGCCATCTGCTCGGCGCGCACCTGGTCCAGGCGCTCGGCGGAGCAGAAGCACGGGAACGCGTGGCCCTTGGCGACCAGTTCGTCCGAATACTTCTTGTAGATCGCGCCGCGCTCGCTCTGCCGGTACGGGCCGTGCGGACCGCCGACATCCGGGCCTTCGTTCCACTCGATGCCCAGCCAGCGCAGGGCGTCGAAGATCTGCTGCTCGGACTCGCGGGTCGAGCGCAGCTGGTCGGTGTCCTCGATGCGCAGGATGAACTCGCCGCCGTGCTGGCGGGCAAAGCACAGGTTGAACAGGGCGATGTAGGCAGTACCGACGTGCGGGTCGCCGGTCGGCGACGGTGCAATGCGGGTGCGGACTTTGGTCATGACAAGTCTCGGGAACAGAAGGGTTGGCTAAGGGCGCGATGTTATCAGGCCGGCCACTGCCGGCTCCAGCAGCGCGGTCTGGCGCAGGCTGGACATGAGGAAGTCGAGGAAGGTCTTGACCTTCATCGCCTGGAAGCGCCGGGACGGGTAGACGGCATACAGCTCCCCCACCGGCAGGCGCGCGTCCGGCAACAGCTCCACCAGACGGCCGTTGCCCAGCGCCTCCTCGGAGATCATCACCGGCAGCCCGGCGACGCCGGCGCCGGCCAGCGCCGCTTCGCGCGCCAGGGTGATGTTGTTGCAGGACAGCACGCGCTGGCACGGCACCTGCTCGCCGAGCAGCGGCCAGTAGCGCGGCGAATCCTGGGGCAGAAGGATCGCCCGGTGGCCGGCCAGCTCATGGATGGTCCGCGGCGCGCCGTGCTGGGCCAGGTACTCGGGACTGGCGCACAGGCAACGGCGGCTCTCGAACAGTTTGCGGGCGATCAGGGTGGAGTCGCGCGGCTGGCCGACCTGGATGGCGATGTCGATGCCCTCCTCCAGCGGGTCCACGTCCCGCGAGGTCAGCTCCACCTCCGCGCTGATCTGCGGGTACTGGCGCATGAAGTGGCCCAGCACGCTGCCGAGGAAGAACTGGCCGAACTCGATGGGCGCGGTGATGCGCAGCAGCCCCGAGGGCGCCTGCTGCAACTGCATCACCGCCTGCTCGGCCTCGGCGAAGTCCAGCATGATCTGCCGGCAGCGCTCGTAGTAGGCCTGGCCGACCTCGGTCAGGCGCAGTTTGCGCGTGGTGCGGTTGAGCAGGCGCACGCCGAGGCGCTCCTCGAGCAAAGCGATGCGCCGGCTGACCGTGGACTTCTGCATGCTCAGGCTCTGCGCGGCCTGGGTGAAGCTGTGGCACTCCACCACCCGGGTGAAGATCAACGCGTCATCGAGCCCCATGACTGTTCCTCAGGCGCAACAAAGTTTGCGAATTCTACCGGCTACAGCTTTGGCGGCAACATTGTTAAATTCGCTTACATTTTTCGCCCGCTGTTCGAGCCCCTGCCATGCCTGCCCAGTTGCAACGCCGTCTGTCCATCTTCGCCATCGTGCTCGTGCTGATCGCCCTGGGGCTGTTCGGGCACTGGCTGCTGGTCGGACGCTTTCACGAAAGCACCGACAACGCCTATGTCCAGGGCGAGATCACCCGGGTCTCCAGCCAGTTGGGCGCCCGTATCGAGAAGGTGCTGGTGACCGACAACCAGCAGGTGGAAAAGGGCCAGCTGCTGCTGACCCTGGAAGCCGCCGACTTCCGCCTGGAGCTGGAGCGCGCCCGCGCCGCCCTGGCCACCCGCGAGGCCGAACTGGCCCAGGCGCAGAGCCGGCTGGACCAGCAGGGCAGCCTGATCGCCGCCAGCCGGGCCGATGTGGCGGCCGGCCAGGCAACCCTCAGCCGGACCCAGATCGACCTGTCCCGCGCCCAGGCCCTGCGCAAGCCGGGCTTCGTCTCCGAGGAACGGGTCACCACCCTCTCCGCCGACAGCCGGGTGGCCCGCTCGCAGCTGTCCAAGGCCGAGGCCGACCTGGCCGCCCAGCATCAGCAGGTCGATGCCCTGCAGGCCGACATCAAGCGCCTGAACGCGCAGATCGCCAACGCCCGCGCCGATATCGAACAGGCCGAACTGAACCTCAGGCGCACCGAGATCCACGCCCCGATCAGCGGGGTGATCGGCCAGCGCTCGGCGCGTAGCGGCCAGGTGGTGCAGGCCGGCGCCTACCTGCTGTCGATCGTGCCCAGCGACGATATCTGGGTGCAGGCCAACTTCAAGGAGACCCAGATCGGCCGCATGCAGCCGGGCCAGGTCGCCGAGCTGACGTTCGACGCCTACCCGGACACCCCCATCGAGGGCCGCATCGACAGTCTGTTCGCCGCCTCCGGCGCGCAGTTCAGCCTGCTGCCGCCGGACAACGCCACCGGCAACTTCACCAAGGTGGTCCAGCGCATCCCGGTGAAACTCACCTTCGCCGCCGATAACCCTCTCAAGGGCAGGATCCGCCCCGGCATGTCGGTGGAAGTGAACGTGGACATCTCCAGCGACGCCCAGCATGGCGGCTGACGCCCTGCTGCGCCCGGTCGGCGAGCCGACCCGGCGCGACTGGATCGCGGTGATGAGCGCCATGCTCGGCGCGTTCATGGCGGTGCTGGACATCCAGATCACCAACTCCTCGCTGAAGGACATTCAGGGCGCGCTGTCGGCGACCCTGGAGGAAGGCTCGTGGATCTCCACCTCCTACCTGGTGGCCGAGATCATCATGATCCCGCTCACCGCCTGGCTGGTGCAGCTGCTCTCGGCGCGGCGCCTGGCGGTGTGGGTCTCGCTGGGCTTCCTCGCCTCCTCCCTGCTCTGCTCGTTCGCCTGGAGCCTGGAGAGCATGATCGTGTTCCGCGCCCTGCAGGGTTTCACCGGCGGCGCGCTGATTCCCCTGGCCTTCACCCTGACCCTGATCAAGCTGCCCGAGCACCACCGGGCCAAGGGCATGGCGCTGTTCGCCATCACCGCCACCTTCGCCCCCTCCATCGGCCCGACCCTGGGCGGCTGGCTGACCGAGAACTGGGGCTGGGAATACATCTTCTATATCAACGTGCCGCCGGGCCTGCTGATGATCGCCGGCCTGATGTACGGCCTGGAGAAGAAGGCACCGCACTGGGAACTGCTGAAAAGCACCGACTACGCCGGCATCGTCACCCTCGGCCTGGGCCTCGGCTGCCTGCAGGTGTTCCTCGAAGAAGGCCATCGCAAGGACTGGCTGGAATCCCAGCTGATCGTCGGCCTGGGCAGCGTGGCGGTGGTCAGCCTGATCCTGTTCGTCATCCTGCAGCTGTCGCGGGACAACCCGCTGATCAACCTGCGCATCCTGCGCGAACGCAACTTCGGCCTCACCAGCATCGCCAGCCTGGGCATGGGCCTCGGCCTCTACGGCTCGATCTACCTGCTGCCGCTGTACCTGGCGCAGATCCAGGGCTACAACGCCCTGCAGATCGGCGAGGTGATCATGTGGATGGGCCTGCCGCAGTTGTTCATCATCCCGCTGGTGCCGAAACTGATGAAGGTGATCTCGCCGAAGTGGCTGTGCGCCGGGGGCTTCGCCCTGTTCGGCATCTCCAGCTTCTTCTCCGGGGTGCTCAACCCGGACTTCGCCGGCGAGCAGTTCAACCATATCCAGATCATCCGCGCCCTGGGCCAGCCGATGATCATGGTGACCATCTCGCTGATCGCCACCGCCTATATCCAGCCGCAGGACGCCGGCTCCGCCTCGAGCCTGTTCAACATCCTGCGCAACCTCGGCGGCGCCATCGGCATCGCCCTCCTCGCCACCCTGCTCGACAGCCGCGCCAAGACCTACTTCGACTACCTGCGCGAAGCCGTGGTGCCGGGCAACCCGCAAGTGGACGAGCGCCTGGCACTGCTCGCCGAACAGCTCGGCAGCCAGCAGGCCGCGCTGGGCAAGCTCAGCGAGATCACCCACCAGCAGGCCGCCATCATGGCCTACAATGACGCCTTCCACTTCGTCGGCCTGGCCCTGGCCATCAGCATGTTCGCCGTGCTGCTGACCCGCGCCCTGCCCGCCGGCGCCACTGGTGGCGCGGCTCACTGAGCCCGCCACCTCCCGCTTTCTGGTTTCGACATGCCCGCCTCGCGTTACCGCTCCTTCCTGTTGGTCGGCGCCTTCCTGGTCATCTATGTCGGCTGGGGCACCACCTACCTGGCCAACCACTTCCTCCTGCGCGAGCTGCCGCCCTTCGTCATCGGCACCCTGCGCTTCTGCCTGGCGGGCCTGTTGGCGCTGCTCTGGGTGGCCGTGCAGGGCGGGCCGAAGGTGCAGCGCAGCGACTGGGGCGCCGCCCTGATCGGCGGCCTGCTGCTGATCGCGGTCGGCCAGGGCGCGCTGATCTATGCCAACCAGCACCTGCCCACCGGCATGCTGGCGATGCTCTACACCACCCTGCCGCTGTGGAGCGTGGCCCTGGAGTGGCTGCTGGACGAACGCCCGCCGGTCTGGGTGCTGCTCGGCCTGGCCGTCGCCAGCGGCGGCATCGTGCTGCTGATGGGCGGCGGCCTGGGCGAAGGCGCCGGCCTGCTGCAATGGTTCTCCGGCGCGCTGGTGCTGCTGGCCACCCTGCTCTGGGCGATCGGTGCCTGGTGGTTGCGCCAGCGTCCGCCGCTACGCTCGCCGGCCACCGGCCTGGGCCTGCAGATGCTGGTGGGGGCGCTGGTGCTGGCCGGTTTCGGCCTCTGGCATGGTGACTGGCAGGGATTGCGACTGGACCAGCTGAGCACCTCCGGCTGGCTCTGGCTGGCCTACCTGGTGCTGCCGGTGAGCCTGGGCGTGTATCCGGCCTATTTCTGGCTGCTGCGCGAGGTGCGGCCGAGCCTGGTGTCGACCTTCGCCTTCGTCAACCCGGTGGTGGCCCTGCTGCTGGGCTACCTGATCCTCGACGAGCGCCTCGGCCTGTCCGCCGGGCTCGCCAGCCTGGCGGTCCTGGCCGGGGTATCGATGATCATCTTCGGCCGGCGCTGAGTTCTCCTCTTCGTAGGAGCAGCCTTTTTATGGGAGCGGCCTATTTGTGGGAGCGGCCTTGGCCGCGATGCTCTTGGGCGGCCCTTATCGCGACCAAGGCCGCCCCCACAAAGGCGCGTGTCAGACCTGCAGCAACCGGTCGCGCAGTTTCTGGATCTCGTCACGCAACTGCGCGGCGGCCTCGAACTCCAGGTCGCGGGCCAGCTGGTACATCTTCTCTTCCAGTTGGCGGATGCGTTTGGTGATCTCGTTCGGCGATCGCAGTTCGGCCTCGTAGCGGGCGCTGTCCTCCGCCGCCTTGGCCGCGGCCTTGCGCTTGTTGCTGCGCGCCCCCGGCACCACGGCGCCTTCGAGGATGTCCTTGATGTCCTTCTGCACCCCTTTCGGCACGATGCCATGGGCCTGGTTGAAGGCCACCTGCTTCTCGCGGCGCCGCTCGGTTTCGCCGATCGCCCGCTGCATCGAGCCGGTCATGTTGTCGGCGTAGAGGATCGCCTTGCCGTGCAGGTTGCGCGCGGCGCGGCCGATGGTCTGGATCAGCGAGCGCTCGCTGCGCAGAAAGCCTTCCTTGTCCGCGTCGAGGATCGCCACCAGCGACACCTCGGGCATGTCCAGGCCCTCGCGCAGCAGGTTGATGCCCACCAGCACGTCGAAAGCGCCGGTGCGCAGGTCGCGGATGATCTCCACGCGCTCCACCGTCTCGATGTCCGAGTGCAGATAGCGCACCTTGACGTCGTGGTCGGCCAGGTAGTCGGTCAGGTCCTCGGCCATGCGCTTGGTCAGGGTGGTGACCAGCACCCGCTGTTCGGCGGCCACCCGCTTGCGGATTTCCGAAAGCAGGTCGTCGACCTGGGTGCGCGCCGGGCGCACCTCCACTTCCGGGTCGACCAGGCCGGTGGGACGCACCACCTGCTCGATCACCCGGCCGGCATGCTCGGCCTCGTAGGGCCCCGGCGTGGCGGAGACGAAGATGGTCTGCGGGCAGGCTGCCTCCCATTCCTCGAAGCGCATGGGCCGGTTATCCAGCGCCGAGGGCAGGCGGAAGCCGTACTCGACCAGAGTCTCCTTGCGCGAGCGGTCGCCCTTGTACATGGCGCCGACCTGCGGCACCGAGACGTGGGACTCGTCGATCACCAGCAAGGCTTCGTCCGGCAGGTAGTCGTACAGGGTAGGCGGCGGTGCGCCGGCAGGACGGCCGGACAGGTAGCGCGAGTAGTTCTCGATACCGTTGCAGTAGCCCAGCTCGAGGATCATCTCCAGGTCGAAGCGGGTGCGCTGCTCCAGGCGCTGGGCCTCCACCAGCTTGTTGGCGCCGCGCAGGTAGTCCAGGCGTTCCTTGAGTTCCACCTTGATCTGCTCGACCGCCTCCAGCAGCGTCTCGCGCGGAGTGACGTAGTGGCTCTTGGGGTAGAAGGTGAAGCGCGGCAGCTTCTGGATCACCTCGCCGGTGAGTGGGTCAAAGGCGCTGATGCTCTCCACCTCGTCGTCGAACAGCTCGACGCGGATCGCCTCCAGATCGGATTCCGCCGGGAAGATGTCGATCACGTCGCCACGCACGCGGAAGGTGGCGCGGGCGAAGTCCATGTCGTTGCGGGTGTACTGCAGCTCGGCCAGGCGACGCAGCAGGGCGCGCTGGTCCATCTTGTCGCCCCGGTCGAGGTGCAGCACCATCTTCAGGTACTCCTCGGGGCTGCCCAGACCGTAGATGGAGGACACGGTGCAGACCACGATCACGTCCTGCCGCTCGATCAGCGCCTTGGTCGCCGACAGGCGCATCTGCTCGATATGGTCGTTGATCGACGCATCCTTCTCGATGAAGGTGTCGGAGGACGGGACGTAGGCCTCAGGCTGGTAGTAGTCGTAGTAGGAAACGAAGTACTCCACCGCGTTGTTCGGGAAGAAGCTCTTGAACTCGCCGTAGAGCTGCGCGGCCAGGGTCTTGTTCGGCGCCAGCACCAGCGTCGGGCGCTGCACCTGGGCAATCACGTTGGCGATGCTGAAGGTCTTGCCCGAGCCGGTCACCCCCAGCAGGGTCTGGTGCGAGAGGCCGGCTTCCAGCCCCTCGACCATCTGGCGGATAGCCTCCGGCTGGTCGCCGGCGGGCTTGAAACGGGTGACGAGCTGGAAATCCGACATGATGCGACCTCGCGATGACACTGTGACGCGGCTCAACGGCCGGCGTCATAGCTTCTGAATGAGCGCTGGCGCTGTCGCCGCGCACAGACTGGGCCGCTATACTAGCGACCCGTTTATGCAACCCCAAGCCCGATTCCGTGCCGGGAGTTGCCGGTTCCCACCCTCTCCTCTCGAGACCGCCGCAATCATGAGTCTGTTCTCCGCCGTCGAGCTGGCGCCGCGCGACCCGATCCTGGGCCTGAATGAAGCCTTCAACGCCGATACCCGCAGCACCAAGGTCAACCTGGGCGTGGGGGTGTACTACAACGAGGAAGGCCGAATTCCCCTGCTGCGCGCCGTCGCCGAGGCCGAGAAGGCCCGCATCGAGGCCCACGCGCCGCGCGGCTACCTGCCGATCGAGGGCATCGCCGCCTACGACAGCGCCGTGCAGAAGCTGCTGTTCGGCGAAGGCTCGGCCCTGCTGGCCGAAGGCCGCGTGGTCACCACCCAGGCTGTCGGCGGCACCGGCGCCCTGAAGACCGGCGCCGACTTCCTCAAGCGCCTGCTGCCGAACGCCCTGGTCGCCATCAGCGACCCGAGCTGGGAAAACCACCGCGCGCTGTTCGAATCCGCCGGCTTCCCGGTGCGCAACTACCGCTACTACGACGCCGACACCCACGGTGTGAACCGCGCCGGCCTGCTGGAAGACCTCAAGGCCCTGCCGGACCGCTCGATCGTCGTGCTGCACGCCTGCTGCCACAACCCGACCGGCGTCGACCTCTCTCTGGATGACTGGAAAGCCGTGCTGGAAGTTCTGCGCGAGCGCGAGCACGTGCCCTTCCTCGACATCGCCTACCAGGGCTTCGGCGAGGGCATCGACCAGGACGCCTTCGCCGTGCGCCTGTTCGCCGAGTCCGGCATGCCGTTCTTCGTCTCCAGCTCCTTCTCCAAGTCCTTCTCGCTGTATGGCGAGCGGGTCGGCGCCCTGTCCATCGTCACCGCCGACAAGGACGAGGCTGGCCGCGTGCTGTCCCAGGCCAAGCGCGTGATCCGCACCAACTACTCCAACCCGCCTACCCACGGCGCCACCGTAGTGTCCAGCGTGCTCAACAGCCCCGAGCTGCGCGCCCTGTGGGAAGAGGAACTGGGCGAGATGCGCACCCGCATCCGCGACATGCGCCTGGCCATGGTCGAGCAGCTGGCGGCCCTAGGCGCCAAGCGCGACTTCGGCTTCGTCGCCCGCCAGCGCGGCATGTTCTCCTACTCCGGCCTGACCGCCGAGCAGGTGGAGCGTCTGCGCACCGAGTTCGGCATCTACGCCGTCAGCACCGGCCGCATCTGCGTCGCCGCGCTTAATCGCAACAACCTGGACGCCGTCACCCGGGCCATCGTTCAGGTGCTCTGAGACGAATCGGGGGAAAAAGCGCCTCACAGGTGTTGACTTCCCCTTTTTAATCAGTAGGATACGCACCGCTGTTCCGCGATAGCTCAGTCGGTAGAGCAAATGACTGTTAATCATTGGGTCCCTGGTTCGAGTCCAGGTCGCGGAGCCAAATTCAGAAGCCCCAGGTGAAAACCTGGGGCTTTTTTGTTTTCAGCCAGACGCTCTCGGCTGTTCGCCGAATCCCTGAGCACGGTAGGGTGCGCCGTGCGCACCAGAAGAGTCCTTGCCGGCTTTCGGCGCGCACGGCACACCCTACAACAGCAGATCGCTGCTCCCCACAATGCAAAACGCCCGACGCAATAGGTCGGGCGCTCTGCAGCCTGGGAGGACTGGCTCCGGCTAGTGCACCGGCAGTTCGACCCCGTCGAACAATTCATCCAGTTCGGCCTTGGTGTGGCATTGCACGGCCTTGGCCAGTACATCGCGGGTCAGGTGCGGGGCGAATTTCTCGATGAAGTCGCACATGAAGCCGCGCAGGAAGGTGCCGCGGCGGAAGCCGATCTTGGTGATACTGGCCTCGAACAGCTCGCTGGCATCGAGGATAACCAGATCGTTGTCCAGCTTGGTGTCGACCGCCATGCGCGCGACGATGCCAACGCCCAGGCCCAGGCGAACGTAGGTCTTGATCACGTCGGCGTCGGCCGCGGTGAAAACCACCTTGGGCGTCAGGCCCTTGTGGCTGAAGGCCTCATCCAGCTTGGAGCGACCGGTAAAGCCGAACACGTAGGTGACGATCGGATGCTCGGCCAGGGCCTCCAGCGTTAGCTTCGGCAGCTTGGTCAGCGGGTGCCCCTGGGGCACGATCACGCAGCGATTCCAGCGGTAGCAGGGCATCATCACCAGGTCGTTGAACAGCTCCAGACCCTCGGTGGCGATGGCGAAGTCCACGGTGCCGTCGGCGGCCATCTCGGCGATCTGCATGGGCGTGCCCTGGTGCATGTGCAGGGCCACTTCCGGGTATTGCTTGATGAAGCCGCTGATCACCCCGGGTAGCGCATAGCGTGCCTGGGTATGGGTGGTGGCGATGGACAGGGTGCCCTTCTTCTCGTTGGAGAATTCCTGGGCGATCTGCTTGATGCTCTCCACCTTGCGCAGGATTTCCCCCGCGGTAGTGATGATGCGCTCACCTGCGGGGGTGACACGGGTCAGGTGCTTGCCGCTACGGGCGAAGACCTCGACCCCCAGCTCGTCCTCCAACAGGCGGATCTGCTTGCTGATACCGGGTTGTGAGGTATAGAGGCTCTGCGCGGTCGCGGAGACATTGAGGTCATGGTGCGCCACCTCCCAGATGTAGCGCAGTTGCTGCAGCTTCATAGATATCCCTCAAAGCAGATAGGCGCTGCCCGAATGTGCCAATGCAGCGATATAACCATATTAACGGTTTGATGATTAAATCTAGACGTTTTTTTGATTCATGTATGCCGTTCGTCTAACGGTTGGCGATAAGGGCCGCTAGCGATGCTGCAGCATCGGCACCAGATAGACGGGAGTCTCCGCCAGCTGCAACAGGCGCGCGGCCGTCCTGCCCAAGGGGATATCCTGCGCTGCACCATGGCTGTGACTGCCTACGACCAGCAGATCAACCCCGAGTTTCCGGGCCTCCTCGAGAATCACCTGGGCCGGGTCGCCTTGCGCCACCCGCACGCTGCGGATCATCTGCATATCCTGCTGCGCCTCGCCCACCTCGTCGCGGAAGCCCTCCAGCACCCGCTGCTCGATGCTCGCCATGACCGTCGTCAGGCCTTTGCTGCGCAGCTCTTCAAGGGTCTTCTCGTCCAGATAGGTGTTCAGCACCGACTCGGCGAACAGCCCCAGCGGCTCCACCGCATGCACCACGTGCAGCTCCGCCTGAAAAGCCCTGGCCAGAGAGAGGGCGTGCTGCAGGACATAGGGCGCATAGAGCCCCAGATCGGTGGCGTAGAGAATCGAACGCAACATGCGGCCTCCTGACTTCTGACTGGGACCTGTCTGGAGATTAGCAGCGATCGGTAGCCACCCCTGGCAAGCCGATCAGGGCAGCTCTTCCGGCTCTCGGGCCAGGCCCTCGGCGATCACTGCAGAAAGCACGATCGGGTCAAGGCGGGATTGCAAACTGCCCAGGAACTCGCCATCGCGAACGAGGAACAGGCTGGGCAGGTGAAACACGCCATAGCGCTGGACCAGTCCACCGTTGACGCCCGCGTCCACCCAGCACAAGCGATCCACGGGCAATGCCATGCCGGGCAGTTCGCAACGAGCCCAACGGCAACTGGCACAGCCTGTGCTGGTGAATATAAGCAGGGAGATGCCCGGCAGCGCCAATAACCGCTTGTCCGCGTCGAAGTCGGTCAGCTCCAGATCGGGCACTATACTGCCTTCGTGTGATATCAAATGGATGGCACCCAAAGTGGTAACAATGCGTCGTTTCCTGCGTCACCCGACCGACATGCCGGTGGAACTGGTTCAGCGTCGGCACGCCTTCCTGCCCCGACAGCGACTCAACAACATCAGCCTGGGCGGAGTGGCCTGCAACTCCGGCAAGGGATTCCGCAAAGGCACGGCCGTGGAACTACGCATCCCCCTGTTCGGCGATCAGGCCCGCTATCCGGGCGTCGTGGCCTGGTGCCGCAAACAGGCGGAAGGCTATCTGGTCGGCATCGCCTTCATCGACGAAGACACCCTGTTCCGGGCTCGCATGGTAGAGCAGGTCTGCCAGATCGAACATTACCGCCATCAGCGCGAACAGGAGCTGGGCGCGCAGCTGGAAGTCGAATCGGTCGCCCGCGAGTGGATAGCCCTGCATGCCGCCGAGTTTCCCGGCGCGCAAATCCACTGAAACCGCACGGTTTCTCCCATTGTCTAGGCAGCCCCGAAAGCGTTAAGGTTCCTCTCCCCCGCTGCGCCCCCTGATTCCGCCTGACGAGGCGCTCGGCTCCCGTGACCTGACGAGTACCACGATGGCTGATCTACCGATTGACGATCTCAACGTTTCATCCAATGAAACCCTGATCACTCCGGCGCAACTCAAGCGCGAAATCCCCCTCACCGCAGCCGCCCAGCGCACCGTCGCCCAGGGCCGCGAGGTGATCCGCAATATTCTCGACGGCAAGGATCATCGCCTGTTCGTGGTGGTGGGCCCCTGCTCCATCCATGACATCAAGGCCGCCCACGAGTATGCCGAGCGCCTCAAGGTGCTGGCCGCCGAGGTCTCCGACAGCCTCTACCTGGTCATGCGCGTGTATTTCGAGAAGCCGCGCACCACGGTCGGCTGGAAGGGGCTGATCAACGATCCGTACCTGGACGACTCGTTCAAGATCCAGGACGGCCTGCACATCGGCCGGCAGCTGCTGCGCGACCTGGCCGAGATGGGCCTGCCCACCGCCACCGAGGCGCTCGACCCGATCTCCCCGCAGTATCTGCAGGACCTGATCAGCTGGTCGGCCATCGGCGCCCGCACCACCGAATCGCAGACCCACCGCGAGATGGCTTCCGGCCTGTCCTCGGCGGTCGGCTTCAAGAACGGCACCGACGGCGGCCTGACCGTGGCCATCAACGCCCTGCAGTCGGTTTCCAGCCCGCACCGTTTCCTCGGCATCAATCAGGAAGGCGGCGTCTCCATCGTCACCACCAAGGGCAACGCCTACGGCCATGTCGTGCTGCGCGGCGGCAACGGCAAGCCCAACTATGATTCGGTCAGCGTGGCCGTCTGCGAGCAGGAACTGGCCAAGGCCAAGATCAGCCCGAACATCATGGTCGACTGCAGCCACGCCAACTCCAACAAGGACCCGGCCCTGCAGTCCCTGGTCATGGAGAACGTGGCCAACCAGATCCTCGAAGGCAACAACTCCATCGTCGGCCTGATGGTGGAAAGTCATCTGGGCTGGGGCAACCAGTCGATTCCGAAGAATCTCTCCGACCTCAAGTACGGCGTTTCCATCACTGATGCCTGCATCGACTGGGAAACCACCGAGAAGACCCTGCGCAGCATGCACACCAAACTCAAGAATGTGCTGCCAAAGCGCCAGCGCGGCTGATCCTGCGCACCAACGAAAACGCCGGGCATTGCCCGGCGTTTTCGTTTCGATCCATTCAGTGCTTCAAGCGCTGCCGCTGGCGACGCTCCAGGTAGCGCTCCACGTAGGAGCAGGACGGAATCACCGTGTAGCCCATCGACTCCGCATAGACCAGCGCCTGCTCGGTCAGCGCCGCGGCGATGCCACGCCCACGCAGCGCGTTCGGCACGAAGGTGCGATAGATGTCGAGCGTCTGCTTGCCCAGATCCATATAGGCCAGATAGGCGCGGTGGCCGTCGATCACGGCCTCGAACTGATGACCCGCCTGGTCATGGTGGATGGACAGCCCTTCGCTCATTTCAACTCCTCAGTGGAACCTCGCAACGGTCCCTACCTTAATCGATATTCTGCAGATGAAGAAACACCCGGGCCGACGCTGCGAACCTTGCCAAGGACTTCATCCACCATGGACATACGCACTCTACTGTAGCCGCTGCCAAAGGCAGTGGACAGGTCCCACCGGGCAGCTTCGAGGCCGAACACTTGGACGGGAAACAGCAACGCCGACACTACAACGCAGTTGCGAACGGGAAAATTACGACAGTGGGCCGGTATCGAAGTTGCGCCAAGATGCCCCGGCCAATACAAGCGAAGAACTAGAGACAGACAGTAAGAGTGTCGGGGCTTTCCTAGCAGCCAAGCGAACTGTATGTTTTTTAAACAAAAAAGCTTGAACCGTTATGAAATTTTTTTGCTCTACCCTATTGCCGCTCATTTTACTTGCCCAGAGTAACGGGTAGTATGTGGCTCGGCTAATTTCCCAAGCTCGGGGAATTGCTTTTCATGGAAAGTCCACCTTAAGGGGAACACGATGAACAACGTTCTGAAATTCTCTGCTCTGGCCCTGGCCGCCGTTCTGGCAACTGGTTGCAGCAGCGTATCCAAAGAAACCGAAGCCCGTCTGACCGCTACCGAAGACGCCGCCGCTCGCGCCCAGGCTCGTGCTGACGAAGCCTACCGCAAAGCCGACGAAGCTCTGGCCGCTGCTCAGAAGGCTCAGCAGACCGCTGACGAAGCCAACGAGCGCGCTCTGCGCATGCTGGAAAAAGCCAGCCGCAAGTAATTCTTGCCAAGGCTTTGAAAAAGCCGATCCGGTTACCCGGATCGGCTTTTTTATTGACTGTCTTTCGGAAAGAGAAGCCCGCAGTTACTTCACCGCCAGGCTCTCTTTAAATAGGAAGGACTAGAAGGCCGGTGCCTCTTCATGAGTGGCGACGGCCTGGTCGGGAATGGCGATCTCGATCGGAATGCCATCCTCGGAAGCCACCACTTCGCGCACCATGTCCCAGTCCAGACGCATGCTGCCGCCCATGGCCTCGTTCTTCAGCAGCGCGTTGATCACCGCCGTGTGCTTGTCGACCACGGACGGTTCGCCTTCGTCGGTCAGCGGTGCATGGGCCTCGAGATAGACCTTTCCACCACTGACGCCGAACTTGTAGGGCTCGTTGATGATGCGCACCGAAGTTCCAACCGGCGCCATCCTGGCGAGTTCCAGCACGTTGTTGTTGAGCATGCGGAAACAGCCGTGGCTGACGCGCATGCCGATGCCGAACTTCTTGTTCGAACCGTGGATGAGGTAGCCGGGCGTGCCCAGGGTGAACTTGAACGGCCCCAGCGGATTGTCCGGGCCCGGCGGCACGTAGGCCGGCAGCGGATCGCCATCGGCCGCGTGCTCGGCGCGGATCGACGCCGGCGGCGTCCAGCCCGGGTTCGGCGTCTTGGCGGTGATGGTGGTGTGGGCGATCGGCGAACCCCAGCCCTCGCGGCCGATGCCCAGCGGGAAGGTGTGCACCACGTCCTGCCCCTTGGGGAAGTAGTACATGCGGTACTCGGCCAGGTTGATCACGATGCCTTCGCGCGGGCCCGGCGGCAGGATGTAGCGGGTCGGCAGGATGATCTCGCTGCCCTCGCCCGGCAGCCACGGGTCGACACCCGGGTTGGCGGCCACCATCTCCAGATAGCCCAGGTCGCTCGCCGTGGCGATGTCGGCGAAGGTGTCCTCGTAGCGGGCCTTGATCACCTGGACCTGGCCGACGATATCTTCGCCCGGGGGCGGCAGGGGCAACTCGAGCGCGGCGGCGGGGCCGACGACGGCCAGGCTGGCGAGGCTCAGCGAGCGGGCGAGCGACAACATCCGTTAATCCTTGGGGTAAATGGCTGATGGAGAAAGTCGGAATTGTACATGGGCGCCGGGCCGGCCGGGAGAGACATCAGGCGCCGGACCAGGGCAGCCGCTCGCCGCGCCGTTCGGCATCCAGCACCTCGCGGCAGGCCGGGCACAGACGCCTGTCGCGCAGGCCGGCCTTGTCCACCGCGCGCATCACGGGCAGCGCCGGTAACAAACCGCCACACAATGTGCGATCGGCGAAGCCGCCCAGTTCCAGTTGTCGCGCCACCAGATGCACCTTCGCCTCGCGGCAGGCGAACAGGTCGAGCTGTTCGTCGGGCACGATCAGTTGGTAGGCGTACAGGGACCAGGCGGGACGCGGCATTCGGGGCTCCGAGGCGGGCCGCCAAGATAGCCGAAAGCCCGCAGCCGGGGAAGGCTCAGAGCAGCGGTTTCAGGGTCGGCCAGACGTTGTCCAGCAGCTTGCCCTGAGCCGCCACGGCGGGATGGATGCCGTCGGCCTGCATCATGCCGGGCACGCCACCGACACCGTCGAGCAGGAAGGGCACCAGGGGCACCTGCTTGTCCTGCGCCACGTCCGCGAAAGTCCGGGCGAAGGCTTCCGTGTAGCGCTGGCCGTAGTTGGGCGGCAGGCGCATGCCGAGCAGCAGCACACCAGCCCCGGCCTCCTTGGACAGATCCACCATGCGGGCAAGATTCTGTTGCAATTGCGCGGCGGGCTGCCCGCGCAGGCCATCGTTGCCGCCCAGCTCGATGATCACCAGCTGCGGCCGATGCTGCGAAAGCAGCGCCGGCAGCCGCGCCAGGCCACCCGAGGTGGTGTCGCCGCTGATCGAGGCATTCACCACCTGGTGCTCGAAACCACCCTCCCGCAGCCGTTCCTGCAGCAGGGAGACCCAGCCCTGGCGGGTATCCAGGCCCAAAGCGGCGCTGATACTATCGCCGACCACCAGCACGGTGCCGGCCAGGGCGCCCTGCGCCCACAGCAGCAGGCTCAGCGCACCGCTCATCCACAATGCACGCATCGGACTCTCCATGAGCGCAAGCATTCTCACTGCGCGGCACCTTAGCAAAGTGGTTCCCAGCACGGAAGGCGATCTGGTCATCCTCCACGATCTCTCCCTCGACCTCGCCCGCGGCGACAGCCTGGCCATCGTCGGCAGCTCCGGCTCGGGCAAATCCACCCTCCTCGGCCTGCTGGCCGGACTCGACCTGCCCAGTACCGGCGAAGTCGAACTGGCCGGCAACGCCCTGCAATCGCTGGACGAGGACCGCCGCGCGCGGGTCCGCGCCGAGCACGTGGGCTTCGTGTTCCAGTCCTTCCAGCTGCTGGACAACCTCAACGCCCTGGAGAACGTCATGCTGCCGCTGGAACTGGAAGGCCGCAGCGACGCTCGCCAGCGCGCCGCCACCCTGCTGGAGCGCGTCGGCCTCGGCCAGCGCTTCACCCACTACCCGCGCCAGCTCTCCGGCGGCGAGCAGCAACGCGTCGCCATCGCCCGGGCCTTCGCCGCCGAACCGGCGATCCTGTTCGCCGACGAGCCCACGGGCAACCTGGACAGCCACACCGGCGAGCGTATCAGCGACCTGCTGTTCGAGCTGAACCAGGAACGGGGCGCCACCCTGGTCCTGGTGACCCACGACGAGCGTCTGGCACACCGCTGCCGCCGCCTGATCCGCCTGGAAGCCGGGCATCTGGTCGACAGCGTGGAACCCTGATGGTCGCCCGCCTGTTCGTCCTCGCCTGGCGCCAACTGCTGCGCGACGCCCGCGCCGGCGAGCTGCGCGTGCTGTTCTTCGCCCTGCTGGTCGCGGTGGCCGCCAGCACCGCCATCGGCTATTTCGGCGCGCGCCTGAACGGAGCGATGATGCTGCGCGCCACGGAATTCCTCGGCGCCGACCTGGTGTTGGGCGGCAGCGCCCCGGCGACGCCGCAACAGATAGAAGCGGGCCGCCGGCTGGGCCTGGAACATGCCCAGGTGGTGGAGTTCACCAGCGTGATCGCCGGCGACCAGGGCATACAGCTGTCCAGCGTCAAGGCCGCCAGTGCCGGCTATCCGCTGCGTGGCGAGCTGAAGAGCGCCGCCGAACCCTACGGCGCCGAAGAGACCGGCGGCGGCCCCGCCCCGGGCGAGGCCTGGGCGGAAGCGCGGCTGTTCGCCGCGCTCGACCTGAAGATCGGCCAGGACATCGAGGTCGGCAACCGGCAGCTGCGCCTGACCCGTGTGCTGACCCACGAGCCGGATCGCGCCGGCGACTTCTATAGCCTCACCCCGCGCGTCCTGATGCATCTGGACGACCTGGCCTCCACCGGCGTGGTCCAGCCAGGCAGCCGGGTGCGCTACCGCGAGCTGTGGCGCGGGGAAAGCACGGCGCTGGCCAGCTACCGCGCCGAGGTGAAGAGCGGCCTGGAGCCGAGCCAGCGGCTGGAGGATGCCCGCGACGGCAACCGCCAGATCGGCGGCGCCCTTGGCCGTGCCGAGCGCTACCTGAACCTGGCGAGCCTGGCCGCCGTGCTGCTGGCCGGTGTCGCCGTCGCCCTGTCGGCGGCGCGCTTCGCCGCCCGCCGCTTCGACGCCAGCGCGCTGCTGCGCTGCCTGGGTCTGTCGCGCCGCGAAGCACTGGCCCTGTTCGGCCTGCAGCTGGCCATGCTCGGCCTGTTCGCCAGCCTGGCCGGTGCCCTGCTCGGCTGGGGCGGCCAGTTGATCCTGTTCAAGCTGCTGCAGGGATTGCTGCCGTCGGGCGTTCCACCGGGCGGGTTGCTGCCGGCCCTCGCCGGTATCGCCACCGGCCTGGTGGCCCTGGCGGGCTTCGCCCTGCCGCCGCTGGCCGCCCTGGGGCGGGTGCCGCCGCTGCGGGTGCTGCGCCGCGACCTGCTGCCGGTGCCGCCCAGTTCCTGGCTGGTGTATGGCGCCGCGCTGCTGGCACTGGGTCTGATCATGTGGCGCCTGAGTCTGGACCTGAAGCTGACCCTCGGCCTGCTCGGTGGCGGCCTGCTCGCCGCCCTGCTGCTCGGTGGCGCGCTGCTGCTGGGCCTGAACGCCCTGCGCCGCCTGCTGGCCCGCGCCTCCCTGCCCTGGCGCCTGGGCCTCGGCCAGTTGCTGCGCCACCCGCTCGCCGCCGCCGGCCAGTCGCTGGCCTTCGGCCTGATCCTGCTGGCCATGGCCCTGATCGCGCTGCTGCGCGGCGAGCTGCTCGACACCTGGCAGGAGCAGCTGCCGGAGCAGGCACCCAACCATTTCGCCCTCAATGTGCTGCCCGCCGAACGCGACGCCTTCGCCGCCCGCCTCCAGCAGCTGTCGCCCCATCCGATGCCGCTCTACCCGATCGTCGCCGGGCGCCTGACCCAGATCAACGGCGAGCCGGTGCGCAGCCATGTGAGCAAGGACAGCCAGGGCGAACGGGCCGTCCGCCGCGACCTAAGCCTGACCTGGGCCGCCGAGCTGCCGGAAGGCAACCAGGTGGTGGAAGGCCAGTGGTGGCAACCCGGGCCTGAGGGCGACATGCCCGGCGTCTCGGTGGAGTCCAAGCTGGCCGAGAGCCTGGGGCTCAAGCTCGGCGACGCCCTCACCTTCAACGTCGGCGGCCTGGAGAAGCAGGCGCGGGTCGCCAGCCTGCGCGAAGTCGAGTGGGACAGCTTCCAGCCCAACTTCTACATGGTCTTCGAGCCCGGCACCCTGCAGGACCTGCCGGCCACCTACCTGACCAGCTTCTACCTGCCGCCGCAGAGCGAGAAGCAGCTGGTGGCGCTGGCACGGGAATTCCCCGCCGTCACCCTGCTGCAGGTCGAGGCGCTGCTGGAGCAGCTGCGCAGCATCATGGCCCAGGTCAGCCTGGCGGTGGAGTACGTGCTGCTGTTCGTCCTCGCCGCCGGCCTCACGGTGCTGTTCGCCGGCCTGCAGGCGACGCTCGACGAGCGCCTGCGCCAGGGTGCGCTGCTGCGTGCGCTCGGCGCCGAGCGGCGGTTGCTGATGAGCGCGCGCCGCGCCGAGTTCGGCCTGCTCGGCGCGGCCAGTGGCCTGCTGGCGGCGCTCGGCTGTGAGCTGGTGAGCTTCCTGCTGTACCGCTACGCCCTTGACCTGCAATGGCAGCCGCATCCCTGGCTTCTGCTGCTACCAATCATCGGGGCGCTGCTGGTAGGGACGGCCGGCGTCTGGGGCACGCGGCGTGCGCTGAATGCCTCGCCGCTGACGGTGCTGCGCGAAGTCTGAGATAGAATCGCCCGATCCCGAGACTTCGCGAGCACCATGAGCCGTTATCGTCCGCCCCGCACCGCCGGCACTCCGCTGATCACCCCCGAAGGCGAGGCGCGCCTGCGCGCCGAGCTGCACGAACTCTGGCACGTGCGCCGGCCCCAGGTGACCCAGGCGGTCAGCGAGGCAGCCGCCCTCGGCGACCGCTCGGAGAACGCCGAGTACATCTATGGCAAGAAGATGCTGCGCGAGATCGACGGCCGCGTACGCTTCCTGACCAAGCGCCTAGAGAACCTGAAGGTGGTGGACAGCCGCCCCGCCGATCCGAACAAGGTCTATTTCGGCGCCTGGGTGACGCTGGAGGACGACGACGGCGCCGAGTCGCGCTACCGCATCGTCGGCCCCGACGAACTGGACCTCAAGCAGGGCCTGATCAGCATCGATTCGCCGCTGGCGCGCGCCCTGGTGGGCAAGGCGCTGGACGCCGAGGTACGGGTGCAGACGCCGAGCGGCGAGCAGACCGTCTACATCACCACCATCGACTACCCGGGGTTCAGCGCAGGCTGATCAGGCCCTGGCGGGCCACCCGCACCAACTGGCCGATCAACTCGTCCTCCAGCGGTCGCGCCTCGGCACCGACCACCACCAAGTCGAAGGCGTCCGCCGGCAGCCGCGCGAGGTCCTGGACCTGGGCGCCGGCGAAGCGGACGAGGAAATTGCGCGAGCCCGGCCAATGCTTGGGCCAGCCTTCCAGGCTCTTGAGCAAACGCGGCTGATGGCTGCCGACCAGCAGGACATGCGGGTGGCGATTGACCGCGGCGTGCGGCAGGGGGGAAAAATGCAGGTGGGTGCGCGGACAACTCATGGATGCAGTCTCAGCCTCGGATTCCCGCCGGGCTGCGGTGGGAGGCGACACCGGCCAGCGCTTTAGCGGTATTCGCCCGACCGGGCGGCGCCCCGCAAGTTGCTCTTAAATCGGCGCCATGGGGTGCGATGCTAAAAACGCCGCCCAATACTGTCAAGGTAAGCCCATGCGACTGTTCTTCGCCCTGCCCTGTCCCACCGAGATCGCCGAGCGGATCGCCGCCTGGCGTGACGGCTGCCATTTCGCCGGCCGGCCCGTGCCCACCGCCAACTTCCACCTGACCCTGGCCTTTCTCGGCCACCTGCCGGAGAGCCGGCTCGAACTGCTCCACCAGTTGCCGCCGCGCTTGCCGCTGGAGGCGCTGGCCTTCGACCTGCGCCTGGACCGCCTCGACTGCTGGCAGGGCGGGCTGCTGCACCTGGCTCCCGGCCAGGTTCCCGCGCAGCTGCTGGCCCTAGCCGGCGGCCTCGACGACCTGCTCAACGAGGCGGGCCTACCGGTGGAGCGACGCGCCTACCGCCCCCACCTGACCCTCGCGCGCGACAGTCGCCTCGCCGAACGGCAGGCCCCTCCGGCTTTCGCCTGGCGGGTCGAGGAAATGGTGCTCTACCAGTCCGAGCAGGGCCGCTATATCCCCCTCTCCCGGTGGGCGCTGGGCTGAGCCGGTAGCGCTCGAACAGAGCCACAGGTAGCTGTCACCCTCCCAGGGAGGGGGCATCCCTGTTTCCCTCGGTAACAATCCTCATTACCGACAGGAGCCCTCGGATTACGGGGCCTGCATCGCAAACGCCCGTTTAGAGCCTTCGTTCTAAATTTGTCGCGATCTGGCACAGATCATGCCCCTCTCGCACGGCTGAAGTACCGCTTCCAGGAGGGAAACGGGTGGCTGACACAAGGACGGAACCACCGCCCAACCACCGTTCGAGAGCAACCGATGAATAATAAGAAGACCCTGCTCGCCCTCTGCGCCGGAACCTCCCTGCTGCTGTCCGGCTATGCCGACGCCGGCCTGTTCGGCCCCAGCGGCTACACCAAGACCAAGTACCCGATCGTCCTGACCCACGGCATGCTGGGTTTCGACAGCATCCTCGGGGTCGACTACTGGTACGGCATCCCCTCTTCCCTGCGCTCGGACGGAGCCAGCGTCTACATCACCGAGGTCAGCCAGCTGAACACTTCCGAGCTGCGCGGTGAGGAACTGCTGGATCAGGTGGAAGAAATCGCCGCCATCAGCGGCAAGGGCAAGGTCAACCTGATCGGCCACAGCCACGGCGGCCCCACCGTGCGCTACGTCGCCGCCATCCGCCCCGACCTGGTCGCCTCGGTCACCAGCGTCGGCGCGCCGCACAAGGGCTCTGCCACCGCCGACTTCCTGCGCAAGGTCCCGCCGGGTTCCGCCGGCGAAGCCATGCTGGCCGGCATCGTCAACGGCCTGGGCGCGCTGATCAACTTCCTCTCCGGCAGCCCGAGCAATGCGCCGCAGAACTCCCTCGGCTCGCTCGAATCGCTGAACAGCCAGGGCGCCGCGGTGTTCAACGCCAAGTTCCCGCAGGGCATCCCGACCAGCGCCTGCGGCGAGGGCGCCTACAAGGTCAACGGCGTCAGCTACTACTCCTGGAGCGGCACCAGCCCGCTGACCAACTTCCTGGACATCAGCGACCTGATGCTGGGCGCCAGCTCGCTGACCTTCAACGAGCCCAACGACGGCCTGGTCGGCCGCTGCAGCTCGCACCTGGGCATGGTGATCCGCGACAACTACCGGATGAACCACCTGGACGAGGTCAACCAGACCTTCGGCCTGACCAGCCTGTTCGAGACCGATCCGGTCACCGTTTACCGCCAGCAGGCCAACCGCCTCAAGCTGGCCGGCCTCTGAGCCCAGGATCGGGGCCCACGAGGCCCCGATGTCCCCTCCCTGCCGAGTCTCGCCGTGAACAAGCTCCTGCTATTGGCCGCGCCCCTGGTGATCGGGGTCGGTATCGCCGTCACGCTCCACCTGAATCCGCTCGAACCCGATGACCAGTCGGCTCCGGCACCGCAGCCCCCCGCCGGCGCGCCCGTGCCCATGACACTGCCGCAACCGGAACAAAGTACGCACCAGCCCCCGTCCCTGACGGCCGGCATCACGCCACTGCCGCGCTCGTTCGCGGGCACCCAGGTGGATGGGCAGTTCCGCCTCGACGAGGCCGGCAACCTGCTGATCACCATGGATATCCGGCGCATCTTCGATTACTTCCTCAGCGCCTATGGCGAGGAGGAGACCATCACCACCAGCGTCGAGCGCCTGCGCGCCTACGTGCGCAGCCAGCTCGAGGAGCCGGCGCTGAGCCAGGCCCTGGCCCTGCTCGACCAGTACCTGGACTACAAGCGCCAGCTGATCCAGCTGGAGAAGGACCTGCCGCAGATGGCCAGCCTGGACGCCCTGCGCCAGCGCGAACAGGCGGTGCAGAACCTGCGCGCCAGCATCTTCAGCGCCGAGGCGCACCAGGCCTTCTTCGCCCAGGAAGAGGCCTACAACCAGTTCACCCTGCAACGCCTGGCGATCCGCCACGACCAGTCGCTGGACGACCGGCAGAAGGCCGAGGCGCTGGACAGCCTGCGCGCCAGCCTGCCCGAGGAGATGCAGGACATGGTGGTGCCGCAGCTGCAGGCCGAACTGCGCCAGCAGACCGCCGCCCTGCAGGCCCAGGGCGCCAGCGCCGCGCAGATCCAGCAGCTGCGCCTGCAGCTGGTCGGCGCCGAAGCCACCGCCCGGCTCGAAGCCCTGGACCAGACCCGCGAGCAATGGCAGCGCCGCCTCGGCGACTACCGGCGCGAGAAGGCACGCATCGAAAGCAGCGGTCTCTCCGCCGAGGACAAGCAGGCCAGCATCGAGCGGATGGCCAAGGAGCGCTTCGACGAACGCGAGATGCTGCGCCTGGAAGCCGCCGAGCAACTGGCCCAGAGCCGCGAGGCGGGCGCCGCGGAGAGGACGCCCTAGCGGCTGCCCCTCCCGCCCACCGTTCCCGTGAGTAAAAAGTCCGCCACGGCCTGCGCCGCGCGCTGCAGGTGCTGCTCGTGGCTGAAGCCTGACGCCTTAAGCGGCTTAAGGTCGTGGTCGGCGGCCTCCAGCCACTGTATTTCGATACTCGGCGAGAGGCTGTAGCCCTCCACCCTCTCCCGACCACCCAGCGCATCGCGCTCGCCCTGGACGATCAGCGTGGGCGTGCGCAGCTTCGCCAGGTGCGCCACCCGCGGCTTCTCCGGCTTGCCCGCGGCGTGGAAGGGATAGCCCAGGCAGACCAGCGCATCGGCCTCCAATTCGTCCGCCAGCAGGCTGGCCATGCGCCCGCCCATGGACTTGCCGCCCACGGCCAGCGGCCCTGATACCTGTTCGCGCACCAGCCGATAGACCTCGCGCCAGCACTCCAGCAGCTGCGCCTGCGGGTTCGGCGGACGCTTGCCGCCGCTGCGGCGCCGCTCCGCCATGTAGGGAAACTCGAAGCGCAGCACGCCCACTCCACGCTCCGCCAACAGCTCCGCCATGCGCTGCATGAACGGGCTGTCCATCGGCGCGCCGGCGCCGTGGGCGAGGATCAGCACCCCCTGCGACATCGTGTCCGCCCCGTTCCACAGCCATCCCCGCGCGCGGCATTGATCCCCGTCAATAACCATCATCGTGCCATTACCCATGCTTGCCCTGCTTTTCACAAACCGTGGATGGAAGCCCAACACATGAACACAACCAGCACTGCGGCATACAACTATAAGGTTGTCCGCCAGTTCGCCATTATGACGGTGGTTTGGGGCATAGTCGGGATGGGGCTCGGCGTGTTCATCGCCGCCCAGCTGGCCTGGCCTGAACTGAACTTCAACCTGCCGTGGACCAGCTTCGGCCGTCTGCGCCCGCTGCACACCAATGCGGTGATCTTCGCGTTCGGCGGCTGCGCGCTGTTCGCCACCAGCTACTACTCGCTGCAACGCACCTGCCAGACCCGCCTGATCTCCGACAAGCTCGCCGCCTTCACCTTCTGGGGCTGGCAGCTGGTGATCGTGCTGGCGGCCATCAGCCTGCCGCTGGGCTGGACCTCCTCCAAGGAGTACGCCGAGCTGGAGTGGCCGATCGACATCCTGATCACCATCGTCTGGGTCGCCTACGCGCTGGTGTTCTTCGGCACCCTGATGAAGCGCCGGACCAAGCACATCTACGTGGGCAACTGGTTCTTCGGCGGCTTCATCCTGACCGTGGCGATCCTGCACATCGTCAACAACCTGGAAGTGCCGATCACCCTGACCAAGTCCTACTCGCTGTACGCCGGCGCCACCGACGCCATGGTCCAGTGGTGGTACGGCCACAACGCCGTGGGCTTCTTCCTGACCGCCGGCTTCCTGGGGATGATGTACTACTTCGTGCCGAAGCAGGCCGAGCGCCCGGTCTACTCCTATCGCCTGTCCATCGTGCACTTCTGGGCGCTGATCACCCTGTATATCTGGGCCGGTCCGCACCACCTGCACTACACCGCCCTGCCGGACTGGGCCCAGTCCCTCGGCATGGTGATGTCGCTGGTCCTGCTGGCACCGAGCTGGGGCGGCATGATCAACGGCATGATGACCCTCTCCGGCGCCTGGCATAAGCTGCGCTCCGACCCCATCCTGCGCTTCCTGGTGGTGTCCCTGGCCTTCTACGGCATGTCCACCTTCGAAGGCCCGATGATGGCCATCAAGACCGTCAACGCCCTCTCCCACTACACCGACTGGACCATCGGCCACGTGCACGCCGGCGCCCTCGGCTGGGTGGCGATGATCTCCATCGGCTCGCTCTACCACCTGATTCCCAAGGTGTTCGGCCGCGAGCAGATGCACAGCATCGGCCTGATCAACGCCCACTTCTGGCTGGCCACCATCGGCACCGTGCTCTACATCGCTTCGATGTGGGTCAACGGCATCACCCAGGGCCTGATGTGGCGTGCGGTCAACGAGGACGGCACCCTCACCTACTCCTTCGTCGAAGCCCTGGAAGCCAGCCACATCGGCTTCGTGGTGCGGGTCCTCGGTGGGGCCGTCTTCCTGCTCGGCATGTTCCTGATGGCCTGGAACACCTGGCTGACCGTTCGCGCCGCCAAGCCGGCCGAATACGACGCCGAAGCCCTGATTCCCGCAGAGGTCGCCCACTGATGAGCAGCAAGCACGAAATACTCGAGAAGAACGTCGGCCTGCTGGCCATCGCCATGATCCTGGCGGTGAGCATCGGCGGCCTGACCCAGATCGTCCCGCTGTTCTTCCAGGACGTGGTCAACGAGCCGGTCAAGGGCATGAAGCCCTACACCGCCCTGCAGCTGGAAGGCCGCGACATCTACATCAAGGAAGGCTGCGTCGGTTGCCACTCGCAGATGATCCGCCCGTTCCGCGCCGAGACCGAGCGCTACGGCCACTACTCCGTCGCCGGCGAGAGCGTCTGGGACCACCCCTTCCTGTGGGGCTCCAAGCGTACCGGCCCGGACCTGGCCCGCGTCGGCGGCCGCTACTCGGACGACTGGCACCGCGCGCACCTGTACAACCCGCGCAACGTGGTGCCGGAGTCGAAGATGCCGGCCTACCCCTGGCT
>NZ_JAOCCV010000060.1:0-8529 GCF_029840585.1 Pseudomonas sp. GD03875
AACGCCAGCGCAGGCCAGAACAGCCAGCGCCAGGGCGACGTAACCGGCAACAGTACCGGCACTGGTGCCACCAGCATTGATCTGCTCTTGAATACCGGTGACATCAATCGGGATCGCGGCGGCCATAGCCTGACCAGCGCTGAGAACAGCAGCGGAGCCGACCAGGGCGACGTTACGAACAGTTTGCAGCTTGGACTTCAGTTTCATGTTACTTACCTCATACGTCTAAGTATTGATGCGACCATTCCACCGGAAAGGCCGATTGCGAACACCAAGAGAGTTCCGCCAAAACCAATAGCGAACGCCTCTGGTGAGAATCCCCCGGAAACCAATATGTCTACATATCCAGCGGCTTCAGGAGGGATTAGATAGGCCTGCTGCCATGCAAGTTGAGTGCAGGACATTGAACTATCGGAGTTCGTAGTCCATTCCATGCAAACTTGAACAGCAACGACCGACATTCTTAAAACCTCAATAACCCGGAAGGCCGCGAGCGATGGAGGCCAACTCCAACCCTTGGGCGAAGCCATCAGCGGAACCAATGAGGTAGCCAACGAAGCAGCCCAGCACGAAGCAGAAGAAGTAATCCATGACTCAACTACCCCTATGGTTAAGCCTTGGAATCAGGCTTTTGCGCGGAGGCCTGAGAGGCAGCAGGAGCGGCCGAGGCTGCGGGGCGTGGCTTCACCGGCTCGATGTGCAGGGCCAGATTCTTGCCCTTGTTCTGGCCGCCTCGGGCGACCTCAAAGGTGATGCGGACGGTCTCCAGCGGGGCGAAGCCGGAACCCGCGAAGAAGACTTCGTCGGCGACCTCATCGGCGGCGGCCATGCCCACGATGGACAGGCCGTGTTCGGTCTTGCCGTCCGGCTCATCGCCGTAGAAGACCTTCACGTATTTGGCGCCCTCTACTTCGGTCTTTTGGGTGCCCAGGAATGCAACTTCCATAATCGAACGTGCCATCGGTATTTCCTCTTTTGGGTGCGCGTTGTTGCGCGGTTTTGCCTTTCTGCAGGCCGAGCGATCCCGTGCAGGTGAACTCACTCGTTCAGCCTGCTAGCTGTCTCGGTCTGCGGGTTAAAACTCGGTCTTGCGGGTGCCCGTCAGCGGGTCAACACCAAGGGCTTTGCCCTTGTCATCCCACCCTTGCCGCCGGGGGCTCGGGAGCGCGGGGCGGTAGAGCTGCCCCGCCCTCCCCAGCGGAGGCTGTTCGTAGTCGAGGCGGGTCAAGGGTGCGCTCCGCCCGTGCTTCCGTTTGTCCGAACGGTGAAGCGTGTTCGGACAAGCCGGGAGCGCGGCCCCTGACCTGGGAGGCTTCTGCGAGGACGACTTCGCGGGCGATGAAAAGAGCCATTACAACGACCAGAAAAATAGAAATAAACAGCAGATCGGCGCGGCTCATGGCTTGGCCTCCCGGCGCTCGGCTTCGGCCTGGACTTCGAACTGGATACTCAGGCGGGCAATGCCCGAACAGGCATTGCAGCCACAGAATTCGCCCTCGCACTTCGGGCAGCGTTCGTCGCCCATGTGCTTGGCGTCGCTGTAGGCTTCGGCATGGCCGCAGTCCTGGCACAGGACATAGGCATCGGTCACTTCGGCAAGCTGGCTCATTGGCTTACTCCAGTTCGAACGGCTCGCGAATAGGCACGAAAGGCGTCGGCTTGCCCGAGTCGTAGATAGTGTTCCAGTACTTCGGGGGACGGCGTGGTGGCTTGTGTTTCGCGCAGGTGAAAGCCGGTTTCGCTCGCCAGATTCCATCGACCTTGAACACCGACGCAGGGCGGCACTGGTCGCAGGGTGTGGACAGGCAGGGAGCGGGTTCCACCGGTACGCGACGGGACCAGCAGACAGAGCAATCGCAGGTCTCGGGATGAGGCAGGCGCAGATACTTGTTCAGGCTCATTGGCTAGCACCTGCGCCTGGGGCTTTACGGGGCGAAGGCGCTTGCAGATAGCAAGACTGTCACTCATATCAAGAAACGGAGCGTCAACAGGCTCAGCAGCAGTCATATCCTCTTTAACCAGCTCCAATGCCTCTAAACCCCCATCCAGCCACGAGGGACGAATCGCAGGCTCAGCAGCTTGCACAGGGGACCTTGCCTCGACAGGAGCAGCCTTGCGACGCTCATACGCGATACGCAACGGCATGCACGGCCCAGCATTGGCGGGATGAGGGAATGGCTTGCCTAGGCAGTCAGAGGCACTAGAAAGGAGGCGATGCAGATCAACCCATTGATCATGGGTGAGCAAACCCAGCTCCGCAGCAAGGTCAATTCGGCCAGAAATACGGCCCCAATTGGCCCAGTCACGGTAATCACCGCGCGAATCACGTGACTGAATACGGTAGTTAACGAGCTGGTAAAGAAGGGAGCGCAGAAAGGCTTTCAGCTGATCAGTCATTACGACACCCACTCCTGCTCAGAAAGATGCTGGCGAAGCAGCACGCAATTCACCATGCGGCGCTTACCGACCTTGATCGAAGGCAAAACGGCCTTCTTGATCCAGGCACGAGCCATGTCCGGCGTCACACCATTCCGTTCAGCCCAAACCTCAGGCAACTCAACATCCGGCAAGGCCGGCTCCTTCGCGTGTTCCAGGGATTCCAGTTCCATTGTCAGGGTCATTCCGGCACTATTCAGGGTCATTGGCGGCCTATTCCATATGGAATAAATCCATATGGACAGTATCCATAATCCAGATGATTATGGCAATAGTCCATAAAATTATTTTTTCTGAATGAGTTATAGATGCTTGATAGAGCACTTCAATTGCTGGAAGCCACTAGCCTAAAAGACCTAGCGGCCGTAAACAGCAAGGAGTACGTGAGATGGCAAAGCATCAAACGAGGTAAAGCCAGAATCACAGCGGAAGAAATAGAGCAGTTAGGAAAGCTTTACCCAAACTACAGATGGTGGCTAATGACGGGTGAAGTAATGCCGGACAAAGGACAAACAAGTCCAGACTACGATGCGGCACATTCAAACTTGCACAAACCAAACGCGGGATAGCGATAACACAGGAAGTTGCTAAGCGTTGGCATGCCCGTAAGGAGCAAAGGAATGAAAAATAAAATTTTAGCAATAATAGCACTCATATCAATAAACACAGCAACAGCAGCAACAACAGAAATAAAATATAGCTATACATCCACAACAGGCTTTAAAGAAATTGCCACATGGACAATAAAAGATGGAAATATAATTTCAGAATCAATATGTGATAATGAAATAAAAAATTCAATCAGATATTATAACTGCCTAGATGGAGCAAGAGATATAATGGTATATATATGCCTAATAGAATCTAAAGACTATGGCTGCGACGGATATAGAGAAATTTCAAGGATGGAAGATTATTTAGTTCATAGAAGAGAAGTTAATTCAGCGCCATTTAGCGAAGAAGCCAAAAAATTTGCACCCGACATGACAAAATAGTGTCGAAAAAGTGTCGAAAAAACCGACCCTAATCGACCCTATATCGAACCAGAAAAACCGACGCAAGCCCCGCAATGACTGGGATAGGCCCGAATTGATACCGTTTAAAAACTGGTTCAAATCCCCCCGGCTCCACCAAACAACCATCTAAAGACGTCCTCGGACGTCTTTTTTTGTGCCTGAAATCCAGTAAATCCGGGGCTTTCAGCATCATCACGATCCGATAGCGTCCAGCAGAATCCATGAATTCCGGTATTCCAGGTGGTATTCCAAGCCACCGGCTGCTAATTTTTGGAATACCAAATCGCTCCATGGAATACCTATGTGCGCCCAAGCTACACGCCTGTCTGAGCTCAAGATCAAAGCAGCCAAGCCTCAAGAAAAGGACTACGTCCTAAGCGATGGAGATGGGCTTCAGATGCGAGTCAGAAGCAACGGGTCAAAGCTCTGGAATTTCAACTACCGGCACCCGGTGACGAAGAATCGGATCAACATGGGGCTCGGCACCTTCCCGGAGGTTTCTTTAGCGCAAGCTCGCAAGCGGACAGTCGAGGCACGCGAGCTCGTCGCCCACGGTATCGACCCAAAAGAAAAGCGCGACACTGTGCAGCAGGCCAAAAAGGCAGCAACTGAGCACACCCTTCAGAACGTTGCTACAGCTTGGTTCGAGCTGAAAAAGGATGTGGTCACAAAGGCCTACGGTGAGGACATTTGGCGCTCTCTCACCTTGCACATCTTCCCCGATCTGGGCTCCACCCCAATCTCGGCCATCACCGCCCCCAAGGTCATCAACCTACTTCGACCACTGGAAACCAAAGGCAGCCTTGAGACAGTCAAACGACTGACCCAACGGCTCAACGAGATCATGACCTATGGGGTTAACTCAGGGCTGATCCACGCGAACCCACTCAGCGGCATTCGCTCCGTCTTCAAAAAACCAAAGAAAAAAAATATGGCGGCGCTCGCCCCCGATGAGCTAAATGAGCTCATGGTGGCAGTTGCCAACGCCAGCATCAAAAGAACGACTCGCTGTCTGATCGAATGGCAACTCCACACGATGACGAGGCCGGTTGAAGCAGCTACGACCCGCTGGGCGGAGATCGACCTAGAGAAAAGGATTTGGACAATCCCTGCAGAGCGCATGAAAAAACGCCGCTCTCACATCGTCCCGCTTACAGACCAAGCGATGGCGCTCCTTGAATCCATCAAACCTTATAGCGGCCATAGGGAATACGTTTTCCCAGCGGACCGAAACCCACGCACCCACACCAACAGCCAGACCGCCAACATGGCGCTCAAACGCATGGGCTTTGAAGGTCGTTTGGTCAGCCACGGCATGCGCTCGATGGCCAGTACCATCCTCAACGAGCATGGCTGGGATGCGGAGCTGATTGAAGTAGCTCTAGCCCATGTCGATAAGGATGAGGTGCGTGGCGCCTATAACCGAGCGGACTACATCGAGCGCAGGCGGCCAATGATGTCTTGGTGGAGTGAGCACATTCAAGAATCTGCCACAGGTAGCTTGTCAGTAGCAGCTGTCACGGAAAATCGAGACAGAAAGGTCGTTCCGATACGCTGATTAGTGCCAACTTCCGCAAAGCAGCCAGTAGCAACAGGCAAAAAACCGGCCAGAGGCGGACATGATCGTTGTGTCAGGGTACCTCTAATTCTCCAAACCGCGTCACGAAGCTGAGTCGGCGCCTACCCTGCGGCCCCACTGTCTGGATCTGTCTCGCAAGGGGAGGAGCCGGGCAACCCTATAGAGTCAAAACGCGTTGAGCGGTATCAGCAGCCCTCATCTCCCCCTCCCGCCGCAATCTGGATGGGTCAACTTTGAAGCTCTCTTTCAGCTTGGCACTGTTCATGATGCCAGCGCTGCCAAGATGCCAACTCGTTTTTGTAGGTCGATGAACAAACCAATCTGGGCCGAATTAAGTGAACATCACCAGGCTCACTAGAGAACACGTAGCGATCCGCATGCTCAATGATGATCCTCCGCATCAACTGAGCAGTCTTAGTGTCCGGCGTGGTTCCTCGCGACCAGACCTTATTGCCGATGCAGGTGTAAAGCAGGTGTTTCGGACTCAGGGGTAGCAGTATGTCCCCGTTCTTGACTCCCCAACCGCCACCGAAGTCGTAGTTCTTCGAGTTCTGGAAATTAAGGCGAACCAGCGGATTGTCAGAGGTGGGCCATGACATGCCTGCAGGGGCATGCAAGATCGTCCATCTGTGTGCAGGTAAACGGCTTAGCGTCTTCGTGAGCAAGTGCCTCATCTGCCAAATCCATAGCCGCCTTCCAACTACGGTTTCTGCTTTCGCCTGGCCACCTCCATCTGCTATCGCCTCTATGGATATCTTGAAGATCGAAAGAGCATCGCTCTCGTTTGTGGGGCGTGGGATTGGCTCGTTTCGTCTAGCTGCGGCCTCCAGATTCTGAATGGAGCGCCGCATGCTCGACTCCATCAAGGCAGGCAATGATTCGTTCTGACGAAGAATGAACTGCCTGAGTCGAGCCGGCGTACGGACATCTAGGGCAACAGCAAACCGCACCAGCCTCCTCCAATGCTCGGGTGACATGCGATCCTCTTGAACAACTCGACGAATAGCCTCTTCCGCAGGACTCTCAAACTCACTGTCGAGCCAGCGCTCAAACTCGTCTGTCTCTTCTTGCCCTGCCAGGTAGGTGTAGAGGTGTTGGTGGAAAGCGATCCCTTTCAGAGATTGCTTCTTCCACAGGGAGACATTCTCGTTCGGAACCAACAAGCGGTAGGTAGGAATGAGCCCATCATGCGCCCACTGCCTAAGGTACAGCTTGGGAACGTAATGATTATCTTTGCGTAGTTGATGCATGGCCAAGTTTTGCCAATTGGAGGGTCAGACTCGACGTAATCCTAGTTCAACTGATGAGGGGGCGCCGCCATTGGCGAAATCGGACGGCGGCGTAGATGTTCATTGAGGTAGGATTGTTCGTGAGCGTTCGCAAATTGCTAAACGATAAGCACCACTCCAAGGAGGGACCCCATGCCCGAACAAACGCGTCATCTATCTCTGTTCGAGGAGGACTATCTCTTACGGGAGCTTGGGCCTGTAGCCCATGTGCCCCAAGTAGCCCTTACCGAGTTAGTAGCAAATGCTTGGGACGCAGGTGCTAGTCGGGTCGATTTGATCATCCCATCAGAGCTTGGCGGTACGCTCACCGTTGTCGATGACGGCCACGGTATGACGCCGCATCAGTTCAGCGGTCGCTGGATGATGCTTCGCTACAATCGACTGAAGCATCAAAGCTGGAAAGTAGAATTTCCCAAAGGTAAGAGTGAGAAACTCAGGAAAGCCTATGGCCGCAATGGCGTAGGGCGCCATGGACTTCTTTGCTTTGGTGATGAGTATCTTGTCGAAACCTGGCGCGACGGAACTTTGAGTAGGTTCACCGTAGGGACAGAGTCCGGCCCTAGCCCGTTTGTCGTTCGCTCCGAGGAGTTTGATAAGCGGGAAGGTTCTGGCACAAGGCTCTGCGTCACCGTGACTCGAAAACTTCCTGATGCCCTAGAGATATCGACTGTTCTGGCTGCACGTTTCATCCATGACCCCAGCTTCCAGATTCGAGTTAATGGCGCGCCATTAACTCTCGCCAAGCTTGAGAAGTATGCGAAGGAGCAAACCCTCCCCCTAAGTGAAGGCAGATCTGCGAGGGTAATTGTCATCGACTCTACACAGCAGAACCACTCGTCTATCCATCAGGGAGTAGCGTTTTGGGTAGACCAACGGCTTGTAGGAAATCCTTCCTGGGCCATTGGCCAAGTGGCGAATTTCGATGGCCGTACTCGATTTGCTAAGCGATACAAGGTCATCGTGGATACCTATGGTTTTGATGACCATGTCCAAGCAGACTGGACAGGATTCAAGGCAACGCCAGCTGTAGAAGAGCTTTTCAAGGCTGCAGCATTACATATCAATCAAGTCGCCGATGAGCTGGCTGCCGAGGTGGTTGAAGCTACATCGGAAGACGCCCTCATTCAGAATCGCTCAGAACTCAAAACTTTGGGACAAGGCGCACAGCTTGAGGTGACTGAGTTCACCAAGGCAGTCGCCCAAGCCCATCCAATGGTCTCTCCTGAGTTCCTTGCGACGGCGGTTAAAGCAGTCATTAACTTGGAGAAATCCAAAAGCGGCGCCTCACTCCTTCAAAAACTCGCTAACTTGTCAACGTCAGACGTCGAGGGGCTTGATGCCCTGCTGGCCGACTGGTCGATCAAAGACGCTCTGCGTGTATTGGATGAGATTGACGACAGGCTCAGCGTCATTGAGGCCATTGCAAGGCTCGCGGATGATCCCAAAACCGATGAACTGCACACACTTCATCCGCTGATATTAAGATCCCGCTGGCTGTTTGGCCCAGAGTTTGAGTCTATGGAGTATTGCTCGAACGCGTCCCTACGGAGTGTAGCCAAGCAATTGTGGGGGGATGAAGGCGCTTCCTTTATTAACGAAAAGAAGCGGCCTGATGTTGTTGTCCTCCCGGATCAGAGCACAATTCAACTGATAGGTATTGAGCGGCTTAACCCTCAGGATCCAACCGTCGCTCAAATGCAAAATATCCTGTTAATTGAGCTTAAGAAGGGGGGATTCAAAATAAACCGCCGAGAGGTAAACCAAGCTGACGGTTATGTTCAAGACATAGCGAATTCGGGCTTTGTGAGTGGTGCACCATATGTGACGGCGTGGGTGGTTGGTCAATCAATCGCACCCGGTGTTGGTACGGACAAGACCGTTGGTGATGACACGCGCCGTTATGGCCAAGTCAGAGCTACAACCTTTGGAGCGCTGGTGAGTACCGCCAATTTAAGGCTGATGCGCTTACGAAAGACCTTGGAGGATCGCTACGACAATCTCCAAACTGATGCGCTTCTCGCTAAGGTACTGTCAACGCAGGAGCAGGGCGCTCTCGACCTAGCGGAGGCAGTAATCGCCTACAACGAACATGGTGTGTTCAGTGACGGCGAGCGGAGCTTCTGATACATCGGCTCGCCGTTCATGAGAACACCCCATGCTCCAGCCCCTTCCTTGTGGCCAAATGTAGCCGTTACTCAACGGCGGGTAC
>NZ_JAOCCV010000061.1:0-7684 GCF_029840585.1 Pseudomonas sp. GD03875
CGTGGCCATGGCCCGCGGCCCCGACCTGGTCAACCACCTCAAGAGCGTCAAGCGCAGCCTGCGCAGCCTGCGCTTGTCGCCGAAGTCGGTGCGCAGCGCGGAGGATTGATCGGCATCGGCAACGGTGGACAAGCGCAGCCTTGCCCACCTGCCTGCCGGCGCGAGTGCTACAGGTCGTATCGAACCGTCAGGTTGAAGTTGCGCGGGTCGCCGAACCTGCCGTAGCCGTAGGAAATGCCGGTGTAGTAGGTCTTGTCGAACAGGTTGTTGATATTGGCCTGGAGGCTGATGTCGTCCGTGACCTGATACTTGCCGAAGAGATGGACGAGCTCGTAGCTGTCCTGCTCCGAGTCGATCCCGCCCGGTCCCCGGCCTTTCTCGTAGATCCGGCTTTGCCAGCTCAGGTGCCCACCCACGGTGAACCTGTCCAGGGCGCCCGACAGGCGATACGAGCTGGTCAGGCGCAGCATGTTCTGCGGCTCGGTGGTCTGGATGGCCTGGCCGTCCCCGCCCCTGGCGATATGCCGGGTAAAGCCGCCGGCCATGTTCCAGCCGGGCAGGATCTCGCCGGAGGCCTCCAGCTCGTAGCCGCGAATCCTGGCGCCGTCGACCGCCTTGTAGCGGTATTCGTCGTTCACGATGATGTCGAATTCGGCGAGGTTGTCCTGCTTGATCAGGAACGCGGCTGCCGAGAGTTTGAGCCTGCCCCCGTAGAACTCGCCTTTCAGGCCCGCTTCGTAGTTGCTGCCGAGCACCGGCTCCAGCAGGGCTCCGTTGCGGTCCCGGGCGGTCTGGGTCTGGAAGATGTCGGTGTAGCTGACATAGGCCGAGTAGTGCTCGGAAATGTCGTAGACCAGGCCGGCGTAAGGCGTCAGTTCGCTGCTGTATCGGGCCTTGCTGGTGATGCCCCAGTCGGTCAGCTCGTAATCGACGTTGCTGACCCGCAGCCCGGTGATCAGCTTGAGTGCGTCGGCCAGGTTCCACCGGCTGGCGAGGTAGAAGGCGTCCTGCCGTTCCTTGATGTCGATCGGGTTGTCCGTTCTGTACCACTCGCCGAACTCGGGGCCTTCATAGCCTGGCAGGTCGTAGAAGCTGTTCAGCGGCGGCGTATTGATGCGCGGGTGGAATCTGCGGTGTTCCACATGATCCTGGTACGAGTAGCCGAGGACCAGCTCGTGCTCGCGCCCGAGCAGCGCGAACGGACCGGTGGCGGAAAAGTCGACGGCGTTCTGCCTTTCGTCGATGTCGTAGTAGGTGCCGCCCACCCAGAGATTGCCCGCCCCGCTGGTCCGGTCGAAGAAACTGTCTATGTAGCGCAGCTTCGGCGTCGCCTCGTTTTCCCGGTAGGTGTATTGCAAGCGGGCTTTCCAGTCGTTGGCGAAGGTCTTTTCCATGCTGGCGAAGCTGGCGATGCGTTCTGCATCGAGATAGGCCCAGTCCGCGGCGGTGGTGGTCGAGCGCGAGAGGTGGGTACGGCTGCCGTCGGAGTAGTACATGGGCACGGGCGCGCCATGCGTGGCGCCATTGGTGTGGCTGGTGCTGTAGTCCAGCCCGACGGTGAACAGCATATCCGCCGCCAGGTCCACCTCGAGGATGCCGTACAGCCCGGTCTGGTCCTTGCTGTAGTGATCCAGGTAGGAATGGCGGTCGCCATGGGTGGCGACCATCCGGCCGCGGACATTGCCCCCGGCCACCAGGGGGCCGGACAGGTCCAGTTCGCCTCGATAGGCGTCCCAGCTGCCCGCGCTGGCCTGGACATGGCCCTGGAAGTCGGCGGTGGGTCGCTTGCGGACGAGATTGATGGCGGCGGAGGGTTCGCCGGTGCCCGTCATCAGGCCGGTCGCCCCGCGGACTATCTCCACCCGGTCATAGATGGCCGTGTCGGACTGCCAGTCGGTTTCGTAGCCGAACCCGTCGTCCAGGGACGACAGTCCGTCGTACTGGATCTTGGTGATCGGGAAGCCCCGCGCGGTGGCATTTAGACGGTCGCTCTCGTAGTGGTTCAGCGAGATGCCGGGGCTTCTTTCGAGCACGCTGGCAATGCTGTTGAGGTTCTGGTCGTCCATTTGCCGGCGCGTCACGACCGTGACGGACTGCGGCGTTTCCCGGATCGACAGCGGCAGCCTGGTCGCCGTCTGCATCGCGCCGGTGGTGTAGGCGCCGCTGCCTTCGGTGGTGGCGCCCAGCCCTCCCGCGTTGACGTTGGTCGCACCCAGCTCCACCGCCGTTCCGTCGCCCGCCGGGTACATTGCCCAGGAGCCATCGCCCGCTGGGCTGGCGCGCAGGCCGGTGCCCTGCAGCAACCGCTGTATGCCTTCCGCAATGCCGGTGGCGGCGTCCAGGCCTGGGCTGCGCTTGCCTTCCACCAGTGCCGGATCGATCGGCAGGGTGATGCCCGCCTGGCTGGCGAATTCGGCCAGCGCGGCGCTCAGCGGACCGGCCGGGATGTGGTAGTGGCGGACCTGTTGCTGGTCGGCCGGCTCCGCCAGCAGGGGCTGGCCGGTCAGGCCCGTGCCAACGACCAGCAGGCCGAGGGCGGCGCCGCGGATGGCGCGGGCCAGTGGCCGGGCGGGTTGGAGAGGGTGGTGCTGGTCGTGGCGCATCGTGTGTTCCCCGTCGATCGGTGTTGGCTGTGTTTACGGGGAGGACACGTCAGTGGCGGAAAAGGCGACAATGCTTCCTATTGCAAGTGCCGTGGAGTGTTAAGGATTGGGGAGATTCAAAGGGTAGCGTCCTTCAGCTCCGTGAGGCGTTGTATTGCACGCGCTAAGCTGGGGGAGCACTGTGCAGCCTGCTGTGGGTGCCAGTGGAGATTGATGAACTCACATAGGTGTACGTTGTAGCCCGTTCCAGGCTTGCTAGCGTCTAGCGGCGATACTACTTCCTGCCGGATACGACGATGGCGTGAACGTCGGGCTAGATTCAGTACTGTACGTTTAGCGTCAGCTTCTTCGTCAGGATTATCAGGGATGAGGCGCACTGCTACATCGAAAAAAGCTGCTAAGGCTTCGCGATCAGCCATCATCCAGCTTTCGCTCTCTGTCACGGCTAAACGAAGAAGAAAGTTGCTTGGAGCAGTAGCTGGCAACCATTTCTGGCGTAGTTCTACCGCGCATCCTCTGTCAGTATCCATAAGACAGAGTACTGGGTGAATGTGAGCCAGACCTGTGTAGCGAGGCATGGCTTTTATCAAGTATGTCCCACCTTTGGTGTTTACAGCGGGCTGAGCCAGTGACCAGCCCATCAGTGCTGTGACCAGTCGTGTTCCTAATGCACAGCTCAAGGCATCTTCACCTATCACGTACATCTGGCTCATTAGAAAATTCCCATTTGCTCAATGCGCTCTGGCCGAGTCTTCGGTAGCAGAACTTCTGCAGGGTTCATGCCGTTTTCCATCGCTTCAAGTTCGCTTGAGTTGGGGCCGCGGACGGTTGTGCCATTCTCACTGGGTTGTAGCAACAGAACAGAGTCTGGGTTGTTAACGGCGGCTATTAAGTTATCGCTGTGTGTGGTAATCAGAACTTGCCGTATTCCTTTTTTACGACTGCGTAGGACGCGATCTATCATTAGGGGTACGTACTCAACAATGGCATCATTAAGTGAGAGCTCTGGCTCTTCAAGCAGCAGCAGGCCATCGCCTTCTAGTAACGCCCACAGCAGACCGATTAAACGCAGTGTGCCGTCGGAAAACTGGTCCTCTCTTTGCCACGCTCCGTTAACGCGCCAATGCTTGAAGCGCGCTTCCAGATGAGGGGCGCCGGTGACTTCATCCTTAACGAACTGTAGTTCGGAGAACTGGGGAACCGCAGCGCCAAGCGCTTCGCCGATTCTACGCAAGCGCGCATCTCTAGTCTTTTGAGGTGTCCGTGCAATACGCTGTAGAAGACCTTGCCCAAAGGGATCGCTTTCGATTAGCCGGCCACTAATTTCTTCGCTAAACTTCAGAAGTTGGGGGATCAAGTGTAAATATGTGGTGTCCGAAAAATATTCGGCCAGCTCTCTGAAGTCTGCATTGTTATTGATTTGCTCAAGGTGTGTCTGAGTTAAACGAATTTCATCTCTTTGATCTTCCACGCTAGGGCGGATCCGAACGGTTAAACCATTCCTTTTGATGATTTCGCGTGAAATAAGCACGCGCTGTGCACCTTTACCTTCACTTTTGAAAGCTAATTCATAATTCCAGCGGGTAGAGTCTATCTCCAAGGACTCGGATAGTTCTACCTCTATGCTTACTTCTGTATCTTTACGTGAGTGTAGACTTCTTAGCTTGCTTATCCCTCCGCGCTCTTTTAAAGCCTTCTGCAATCCTCCGCCATCGGCTTGCGCTACGCTACGAAGAAAGCGAAACACATCAAGAAGATTGGACTTTCCGGCGGCATTGGCGCCTATTATGTAAGCGCGAGGTCCAAGATTAATATCCACTTCACGAAAATTGCGCCAGTTTTTAAGTTTTAAACGGGTAATCAGCATTTCTGTTCTCCAGTACAGGCAGTAATTTTTAGCCTATCCTGTTTAGTGTCAATCTTTGACGGAAAAGAGTTCTTGTCCGACTCTTACTTTCTTATGCATTAGCTGGGCGTTGACATTGGAGCCCCTTGTCTTCGGTTGCCCTTCTTCACTCAGCACTATGTTCAATCAAGTGATTTATACATCGAATTCAGGGGCGTAAGTAAGATGGCGATCCTAGCCATCTTTGCGCGCGATGGTCACCCAGTAGCGGGTGCGGTAGCGGATGTCCACGGGCAGGGTACGGGCCAGCGCGGACAGCGCCAGGTCGGTGTCGGCGAGCTGGAAGGCGCCGGAGATGCGCAGCTCGGCCACCTCCGGGTCGCAGCGCAGCAGGCCGGGGCGGTAGCGGCCAAGCTCGGCGGCGAAATCCGCCAGGCGCATCTTCTCAGCGCGCAGCACGCCGTGGCTCCAGTCGCTGGCCTGGCTTTGCAGCGCCTCCGGCGACTCGACCCGGCTGGCGCCGAAGTGGGCCTGGCTGCCGGCCGGCAGCAGGGTCGGTCGGGACGCGTGCAGCGGGCGCAGCTCGACGGCACCTTCGAGCACCGCGACCTGCGTTTCGCCGTCGAGCTGGCGCACGGTGAACGTCGTGCCCACCGGGCGCAGCGTACCTTCGGCGGTTGCCACCAGCAGCGGGCGCCCGGCGGCGTCCGCCGCGCTGTCCACGCGGATTTCGCCGGCCCGCAGGCGCAGCAGGCGCCGGGTCTCGTCGAAGGCCACGTCCAGGGCGCTGTCGGTGTTGAGCCGGACGCGCGTGCCGTCGGGCAGGGTCAGTTCGCGCGATTCGCCGACGGCGGTGCGTTCGTCGGCGGTCCAGGCGCGCCAGGGCAGGCCGCGATAGCCGGCCACGCCGAGCGGTGCGGCGACGATCAGCAGCGTCAGCAGCTTGAGGGTTTCGCGGCGGTCCGCCTGCGGGCGGTCCAGCGCCTGCACGCCGAGCTCGGTGGGGATCTCGCCCAGGCGCGCATGGAAGCGCGCGGCCAGCTGCCAGGCTCGTTCGTGGTCGGCGTGGCTGGCGCGCCAGCGCTCGCAGTCGGCGTGGTCCTGCTCGCTGGCCGCGCCCTGCAGGTGCACGAACCAGCGCGCGGCCTCGCGGGCGATGCGGCGGTCGAGGGGCTGGGCGCTCACGGCAGCTCCGCGGCGAGCATGATGCATTCCTCGTAGGCCCGTGCCAGGTGGCGCTGCACCGAGCGCACGTGGATGCCCAGGTGTGTGGCGATCTCCTCCTGGGTATAGCCTTCCAGCTGCGACATCAGGAAGGCCTTGCGCACGTTGGCCGGCAGGCGCGCGAGCACCCGGTCCACCTCGTGCAGGGCTTCCAGTATCAGCGCCTGGCTTTCCAGGCAGGGACCCTCGTCTTCCGCCAGGCTGGCCAGTGCGTCGAGGTAGGCCTGTTCCAGCGAACGGCGGCGATACAGGTTGATCAACAGGCGGTTGGCCACGGTGGCGAGATAGGCGCGTGGCGCGGCGATGTCGACCGGCCGTGAGGTGAGCAGGCGGATGAATGTGTCCTGCGCCAGGTCGGCCGCATCGGCGGTGTTGCCCAGGCGCTGGCGCAACCAGTTGCGCAGCCAGCCGTGATGGTCGCTGTAGAGTTGAGGGAGACGTATCGGCGGGGCACATGATGGACATCCCTGGCGGCCTGCGCCGGTCGATCAAATGAGAATTTGTCTCATTCTATGCGGGCGCCGTGGACGAGGGCAACGGTGGACGCTGTCGCGAAGTATTCATGCTGGCTTCACCGTAGCGTCATGCGGCCCCAGCAAGCTGAGCTCCCGGTAAACGGACCAGGAGCGCCGCGATGAACCTGCATCTCGAAGGACCCGTCCACGACAGCAAGACCCGCCGCAAGCTGGAAGACCAGCGCCGCATGGCTTTCCGCCGTGCCATCGAGGACTACGCCGAACAGCGCCGGCTGCAGCAGGAGCTCGGTGGCTATCCCGATCTGATCCCCTCCGATTTCCTTCTCATCGCACGCGGCCCGCAGCGTCACGCGGCTTGAGCCATTCGCGCGATGTGCCGAATTCGGCATGCCGGGTGTGCAAAGCGATCAAGCCTCGGCGGCGTCGAGAGGCCACTGTAACGGGCAGACTGCCAGGAGCCCGTTATGACCCGATTGACCCTGACCGAGGCCCATGAGCTGGCCGCCGACATCCTGCGCCACGCCGGTTTCAGCGAGGCCTTCGTGCAGGCCATCGCCGCCACCGTGACCGCCGGCGAGCGCGATGGCTGCACGTCCCATGGCCTCTGGCGCCTGCTGGGCATCGTGCGCACGCTCAAGTCCGGCAAGGCGGTGGCCGACGCCGAGCCCGAGGTGATCGACCAGGCGCCGTCGCTGGTGCGGGTCGATGCCCATGGCGGCTTCTCCCAGCTGGCGTTCGCCGCCGGCCTGCCGCTGCTGGCGGAGAAGGCCCGGCGCAACGGCATCGCCGCCATGGCGATAAACCGCTGCGTGCACTTCTCGGCGCTGTGGGTGGAGATGGAGGCGCTGACCGAGCTGGGCCTGGTGGCGCTGGCCTGCAACCCGACCCAGGCCTACGTGGCGCCCGCCGGCGGCAGCCGCCCACTGTTCGGCACCAACCCCATCGCCTTCGGCTGGCCGCGCGCCGGTCGCCATCCCTTCGTCTTCGACTTCGCCACCGCCGCCATCGCCCGTGGCGAGATCGAGCTGCACCGGCGTTCCGGCGAACCGCTGCCGGCCGGCTGGGGTGTGGATCGCGACGGCCGGCCGTGCAGCGATGCCGCCGAGGTGCTCGACCATGGCGCCATGCTGACTTTCGGCGGGCACAAGGGCTCGGCTCTGTCGGCGATGATCGAGCTGATCGCCGGTCCGCTGATCGGCGACCTGACCAGTCCCGAGTCCGGTGCCTTCGACGAGGGCCACAATGCCCTGCCGTACCACGGCGAGCTGATCATCGCCCTCGACCCGCAGCGCTTCCTCGGCGAACAGGCCGACCAGCACCTGGCCCGCGCCGAAGCCATGTTCGAGGCGATCCAGGGCCAAGGGGCGCGGCTACCGTCGCAGCGCCGCTACGAGGCGCGGGCCAGAAGTCTGGTGGACGGGGTGGAGATCGACGACGGTCTGTACCGCGATCTGCAGGCGCTACTGGCGTAGGGCGTCGTTTGACGTAGCGCGTAGCCCGGATGAAATCCGGGAGGCAGGCGACTCCGATCCCGG
>NZ_JAOCCV010000062.1:0-6614 GCF_029840585.1 Pseudomonas sp. GD03875
CACCTCGGACCAACTCCCTCTCCCTTTGGGAGAGGGCTGGGGTGAGGGACAGCGGCCGAGTCGAGGGGGCAAGCGGTGCGCACGGCGCACCCTACCGGGCGTGCGCAAGACAACGAATGTCGATCCGGCCTCGTGTCGCGGCAGGCATCCGATGTCGCCCCTTGGGCGCGGGCGAACTCAAGCGAAGTTGCCTTTGTGGGAGCGGCTTCAGCCGCGAAGGGCCGGCGGCGATCCATCGCCATCGCGGACAAAGCTGCCCACAAGATCGCTGTCATGGGTAGGCGTTCGGGTTGTAGAGAGGATCGCCGAAGCCATCCACCGGCCCAGAGTCGCCATGGTGGAAGACGTTTTCGCGGCTGAAGCCGCTCCCACAGGGCAAGCAGGCGCCGTAGGGTGTGCCGCGCGCACCGGGCTCAAGCGACGTTGCCTTTGTGGGAGCGGCTTCAGCCGCGAAGGGCCCGCGGCGATCCATCGCCATCGTGGCCAAAGCCGCCCATGAGGCTGCTGCCATGGGTCGGCGTTCGGGTCGTAGCGTGGATCGCCGAAGCCATCCATCGGCCCAGGGTCGCCAGGGTGGAGGACGTTTTCGCGGCTGAAGCCGCTCCCACAGGGTAAGCAGGCACCGTAGGGTGCGCCGCGCGCACCGGGCCGGGCTTCGGAGCGGCTATGGCGCGCTCGCCACCGTCGACGGTCGGGCGTCGGCGTCCCACCAGCTGCTGATGGTCCACTCGTAGGCGCCGTAGTACAGCGGCACGGTCTGCGGCGCGCGCAGGCGCTGGTTGTAGATGAAGTAGTGCCTGGTCAGGTAGCGCCAGGGGATCACGTAGTGGTTGTGGATCAGCACCCGGTCCAGGGCGTGGGCGGCGGTTTCCAGTTCGTCCTGGCTCTGCGCGTCGAGCAGGCGCTTGATCAGCGCGTCGACCGCTGGCGACTTCACCCCGGCGAGGTTTTCCGAGCCCGGCCGGTCGGCGGCGGCGCTGTTGAAGCTGCGCCACAGTTCGTCGCCGGGCATGCGCGCCTCGCGCAGGGCGAGGGTGGAGTAGTCGAAGTCGAAGCCGCTCATCTGCTTGTAGGCGGTGGCGGCGTCGGTGAGGCGCTTCTTCACCACCACGCCGATCCGCGACAGGTTGAGGTACACCGGGTCCAGGTACGGGCTCTGCGCGCGGGTACCGGCCACTTCCAGCACGAAGGGCTCGCCCGCGGCGTTGCGCAGCACGCCGTCGCGGTGGTGCCAGCCGGCCTCGGCGAACAGTTCCAGCGCGCGGATCAGGTTGGCCCGCAGGCTGGACGGCGCGCGGGTGCTGGGCTGCTGGTACATCGGCCCGAACACCGCCGGCGGCAGCTGGTCGCGGAACGGTTCCAGCAATTCCAGCTCCGCCGCGCTGGGCAGGCCGCGGGCGGCCAGCGGGCTGTTGGCGAAGTAGCTGTCGACCCGCTCGAATTCGCCGTCGAAGATCTTGTCGTTGATCCACTCGAAGTCCAGCGCGTAATTCAGCGCCTCGCGCACCCGCGGGTCCTGGAAGCGCGGCTTGCGCAGGTTGACCACCCAGCCGTTCATGGCCGGCGGGTTGCGGTGGGGGAAGGTGCGCTTGACCAGTTCGCCGTCGTCGAAGCGCTGGCCGATGTACTGGCAGCACCAGTAGCGCATCTGGTTCTCGGCGATGAAGTCGTAGTCGCCGGAGCGCAGCGCGGCGACCTGGGTGTCGCGGTCCTTGTAGAGCTTGTATTCGATGCGCTCGAAGTTGAAGCTGCCGCGCCGCACCGGGATGTCGGCGGCCCAGTAGGCCGGGTCGCGGCGGTAGACGATGCCGCGCCCGCTCACTGCCCGCTCGATGCGGTAGGGGCCGCTGGCGATCGGCGCCTCGAAGCGCAGCTGGTCGAACGGCACGCGGCTGCCGTCTTCCTGCAGCCCCCACTTGGCGGAGAACACCGGCAGGCTGCCGGCGATGAACGACAGGTCGCGGCCGGTGCGGCGGAAGTCGAAGCGCACGCGGCGTTCGTCGAGCGCGACGACCCGCTCGATCTCGGCGAAGTAGGCCTTGAAGCGCGGGCTGGCCTGGCCGCCGGTGAGGGTCGCGAAGGAGTAGGCGACGTCCGCGGCGGTCACCGGGTCGCCGTTGGAGAAGCGCGCCTGGGGCCGCAGGCGGAACACCACCGAGCCGAAGTCCGGGGCCACGGCGATGTCCTCGGCGAGCAGGCCGTACTGGGTGTTGATCTCGTCCAGGCCGTTGATGGTCAGGGTCTCGAACACCAGTTCGAGCAGCCCCGGCGCCGGCGTGCCGCGCAGGCTGTAGGGGTTGTACTTGTCGAAGCTGCTGTTCTTGCTGACCAGCGACATGCTCAGGCTGCCGCCCTTGGGCGCGTCCGGGTCGACGTAGGCGAAGTGCTGGAAGTCGGCCGGGTACTTGGGCTGGCCGAACAGGGCCACGGCGTGGGCGCCATGGGCGGCGGGCGCGACCAGGGCGGCGGCGAGCAGCAGGGAACGGAACACGGGCATGCGGACGCTTCTCACAGGGAGGCCTGGACCAGGCGCTGGGTGTAGGGGTGCTGCGGCGCGCGGATCACCTGCCCGGTGTCGCCGGCCTCGACGATCTCGCCGTCCTTGAGCACGTACAGGCGGTGGGCGAGGGCGTTGACCACCGCCAGGTCGTGGCTGATCAGCACGTAGCTCAGGCCGTACTTGCGCTGCAGGCCGACCAGCAGTTGCAGCACCTGCTGCTGGATCGACACGTCGAGCGCCGAGGTCGGCTCGTCGAGCACCACCACCTGCGGACGCAGCACCAGGGCGCGGGCGATGGCGATGCGCTGGCGCTGGCCGCCGGAGAATTCGTGGGGGTAGCGCGACAGCGCGGCGAGCGGCAGGCCGACTTCCTCCAGCACCGCGTGGATGCGCCGCCGGCGCTCGTCGCGGTCGAGCTGCGGGTAGTGCAGGGCCAGGCCCTCGCCGACGATCTGCTCGATGGTCTGGCGCGGCGACAGCGAGCCGAACGGGTCCTGGAACACCACCTGCAGCCAGGCGCGCAGCGCCCTGGGCTGGCGCGACGGGGCGCCGGCGTAGTCCAGCTCGCCGCCCTGGGTGGCGATCAGGCCGAGGATGGCCTGGGCCAGGGTCGACTTGCCCGAGCCGGATTCGCCGACGATGCCGACCGTCTCCCCGGCGCGCAGGCGCACGTCGGCACCGGCCAGGGCGACGAAGCGCTCGTGGCCGAACCAGCCGCGCCAGCCGGGGCGCTTCTTCGGGTATTCGACGCGCAGCCGGCGGGTCTCCAGCAGGATCGGCGCGGCCGGGTCGACGGTGGTGATCTCGCGCCTGGGCAGGCTGTCGAGCAGGCGCCGGGTGTAGGGGTGGCGCGGGGCGGCGAACAGGCGCTCGGTCTCGGCGGTTTCCACCAGCTGGCCCTGTTCCATCACCGCCACGCGCTGGGCGAAGCGGCGCACCAGGTTGAGGTCGTGGGTGATCAGCAGGATGGCCATGCCGAACTCCTGCTGCAGGTCGAGCAGCAGCTGGACGATGCGCGCGCGGATGGTCATGTCCAGCGCGGTGGTCGGCTCGTCGGCGATCAGCAGGCGCGGCCGGCAGGCCAGCGCCATGGCGATCACCGCACGCTGCAACTGGCCGCCGGAGAGCTGGTGTGGGTAGCTGTCGACGCGCCGTTCCGGCTCGCGCAGGCCGGTGCGTTCGAGCAGGGCTATGGTCCGCGCGCGGGCCTCGCGGGCGCCGAGGCCCTCGTGCTGGCGCAGGGTCTCGATGATCTGGTCGCCGATGGTGAACAGCGGGTTGAGCGCCGACATCGGCTCCTGGAACACCATCGCCACGTCGCCGCCGCGTATCTCGCGCAGGCGCGCCTCGCCGGCGCCGAGCAGTTCTTCGCCGGCCAGGCGGATGCTGCCGGAGACTCGCGCCTGGGCCGGCAGCAGGCCGAGGATGGAGAGGGCGCTGACGGTCTTGCCCGAGCCGGATTCGCCGACCAGGGCCAGCCGCTCGCCGGGGCGCACGCGCAGGTCGAGGCCGTCGACCACCCGGCGCCGGCCGAGGTCGATGCACAGGTTGTCCAGGCGCAGCACGTCGTCGCTCATCGGGCGCTTTCCTCGGGGTCGGCCAGGCGGGTGTCGAGGGCGTTGCGCAGCGCCTCGCCCATGAAGGTGAGTAGCAGCAGGGTGAGCACCAGCACGCCGAAGGCGGATACCGCGATCCACCAGGCGTCGAGGTTCTCCTTGCCCTGCAGCAGCAGCTGGCCGAGGCTCGGCGCCGGCGCCTCGACGCCCAGGCCGAGGAAGTCCAGGCTGGCCAGGGCCATGATCGCCGCGCTCATGCGGAACGGCAGGAAGGTGATCACCGGGGTCAGGCTGTTGGGCAGGATGTGGCGCCAGATGATCTGCCCGTGGGACAGGCCCATGGCCCGCGTCGCCTTGACGTATTCCAGCTGGCGGTTGCGCAGGAACTCGGCGCGCACGTAGTCGGACAGGTAGATCCAGCCGAACAGCGAGAGCAGCACGAACAGCAGGAGCAGGCTCGGCTCGAACATCGAGGCGAAGATGATCAGCAGGTACAGCTCGGGCATCGAGCCCCAGATCTCGATCAGGCGCTGGCCGATCAGGTCGACCTTGCCGGCGAAGTAGCCCTGCAGCGCGCCGATGGCGACGCCGAGTAGGGTGCCGACCACGGTCAGCGCCAGGCCGAAGGTCACCGAGGTGCGGAAGCCGTAGATCAGCCGGGCGGCGATGTCGTAGCCGGCGATGTCGGTGCCGAGCAGGTTGTCCGCGCCGGGCGGGCCGGGGTGGTGGGCTGCGTCGGTGTGATAGGCGAGGGTGTCGTAGTAGTAGGGGTTGAGGGTGTACAGGACGAAGTTGCCCGGCCGCGCCAGCTGCGCGCGGATGAACGGGTCGTTGTAGTCGGCCGCGATCGGCAGCTCGCCGCCAAACACCGACTCGGGGTAGTCGCGCAGCAGCGGCAAGTGCCACTGGCCCTCGTAGCGCACCAGCAGCGGCCGGTCGTTGCTGATCAGCTCGCCGGCCAGGCTGGCGGCGTAGAGACCGAGGAACACGACCAGGCTGCAGTAACCCAGGCGGTTGCGCCGAAAGCGCAGCCACAGGCGCCGGCCGGGGGACAGCGACTCGCCGGCCTGTGCCGCGCGGCGCCCGGCGCGCCAGGCCAGGAGGCGGCCCCAGGGGCTGGCGGCCGGCAGGGGAGTGGCGGGCAGGTTCATCAGGCGGTCCTTGCGTCGAACTTGATGCGCGGGTCGACCAGCACGTAGGCCAGGTCGCCGATCAGCTTGGTGATCAGGCCGATCAGGGTCAGCAGGTAGAGGCTGCCGAGCACCACCGGGTAGTCGCGGCTGTTGATCGACTCGTAGGAGAGCAGGCCGAGGCCGTCGAGGGAGAACAGCGTCTCGATCAGCAGGCTGCCGGTGAAAAAGGCGGCGATGAAAGCGCCGGGGAAGCCGGTCACCAGTGGCAGCAGGGCATTGCGCAGCACGTGCTTCCACAGCACGCGGCGCTCGGACAGGCCCTTGGCGCGCGCGGTGAGCACGTACTGGCGGCGGATTTCCTCGAGGAAGGTGTTCTTGGTCAGCAGCGTCTTCAGGGCGAAGGTGCTGACCACCGAGGCGGTCACCGGCAGGGTGACGTGCCACAGGTAGTCGGTGATCTTGGCGAAGGTGCCCAGCTCGTCCCAGTCGTCCGAGGTCAGCCCGCGCAGGGGGAACAGGTCCCAGAACGAGCCGCCGCCGAACAGCACCAGCAGCAGGACGCCGAGGACGAAGCCGGGCACCGCGTAGCCGGTGAGGATCAGCAGGCTGGTGATCAGGTCGAAGCGGCTGCCGGCGCGCACCGCCTTGGCCACCCCGAGCGGCACCGAGACCAGATAGGTGAGGAGGAAGGTCCACACCCCGAGCGACACCGAGACGCCGAGCTTGGACTGGATCAGTGACCAGACGCTCTCGTTGCGCACATAGCTCTCGCCCAGGTCGAAGCGCAGGTAGCTGGCGAGCATGTGCAGATAGCGGTCGAGCAGCGGGCGGTCGAAGCCGAACTGCTCGCTCATCTGCGCCACCTGCTGGGCGTCGATGCCCTGGCGGCCGCTGTAGCTCCAGCCGCCACCGATGGCGCCACCGTCGGCGCCGGTGCGCGCGCTCTCCTGATCGAGTCGGCTGAGGCTGCTTTCCACCGGCCCGCCGGGGACGAACTGGGTGACCAGAAAGGTCAGCGTCAGCACGCCGAGCAGGGTGGGAATCATCGCCAGCAGGCGTTTGCAGCAATAGAACCACATGAGCGGACATTCTCGGGACGACCGTGGAAGTCCGGAAATAGCACCGATCGTGCCACTGCCCCGCAGGCCAGCAAGGGCGCGGCTTAGCAGCGGTTCAGGGGGATTTGCGGCGGGCGGGATATGCTGCTCAGTCAGCAACCGGGCAGCAGTCTTGCTGGTGCGGCAGCTTGTCCAGCTGGGATGCGCGCGATAGGGGAGACGGGGGATAGTTTAGGCGGGGGCATGAGTACGTCATCGACGGTGTGAAGCGGGTGGTATTGCTCGCGGTGACTCCGACGAGCACGCCTTGTAGATCGATGACAGGGCGTCTGTCGGATCATTTTTTGCGAAGGCTTCGGCGGCTGTC
>NZ_JAOCCV010000063.1:0-6154 GCF_029840585.1 Pseudomonas sp. GD03875
GAAGGGGTCACTCACTGGCGCAGGCAACTGCTGGCACTATAAGGTGAAACCCGATTTTGGCTGCCCTCTTCAACGAAGGACAGATCAATGCAGGTAATCAATGCTGCTTTGATGCGCGACCAGTTGTAGCGGGGGTAGTCCACCAAAAGCCACAGCAGTGTCTACGCAACTACGGCGAGCCATAGGGAGTCGCACAATGTCATCAATGCTGGACAGGTTTTACGAGCTGTCCGCTCATCTCAATAGCTTGCTGGATAGCGATCCTGCTGAGGCTGTGAGACAGGCCCGGGCGATCGACCTTGATACACCTGAACGCTTCAATTTGATGAGCCTGCGTGCGGCAGTCTTGGTGGATGGCGGTGCATTGACTCAGCAAAAAGATGCGATTGAAGAGGGCCTCGCTTTTCTTCGCGAGCTCGAAAGTCATTTTCCGACTGTGGTAGGTATCGTCTACAACCTAGCAAATGGGCTTGTCGCAGCAGTAGGCAACCCGCCGGGTAATCAGAGTTGGCTGGACCATCAAGAGAGCACCCGAGAGCATCGCGCCGAAGCACGTAGATGCTATTGGAGAGTGACTCAGGATTCAGAAGCTGATCCTGCGCTGAAAACTCAATCCTGGACGAACCTCGCAAATCAACTGGGAAACAGTTTTAGGCTTGGTGAAGCACATGATGCACGGCTTGCTGCACTTGAAATCGATCCGGGGAACGGTGTTGCTGCATATGCTGCTGCCCGGGATCTACTTTGGCTTTTTGATCAAGGTGGTTGCTCGGATCTAACACGCATTGAGGCGGTTATGTTGGTCAAGAATGCACGTCAGCAGGGGCGAGTTGCCGAGTACGCTGGAGCGCAGGCCGCCGAGCAGATATCAGCGTTCGCTAATGAGCTTGAAGATCCACCACCGCCCCCACCACCCGAAGCAGTTGAGTGTGCTCATCTTTTGAACAGCCGTACCTGTCTTGGCTATGGAAAATGGTTGCCATTCAAACAGATCTAGCCTATAGGCCGCATCAACAAAAATGTCTCTCAAGCTGAACTGGGAGAGGCAGCGCAGCATTGGTCAGCGCATACTTGGTTTTGATCGCTGTGAATCGCTCGGTGGCTTACAGACGCTGCATGACTGGATGTTGGCCCAGCGCGATCTGGTTCCCAACAGATCAGCCACGGCAAAAGCCCTCAACTACAGACTGAAACGCTGGGTAGCGCTGACGCGATACCTGGACGATAGAGCTGTGCCCATCGACAACAATCAGATCGAGAACCAGATACGGCCTGGGCGCTCGGACGCTCGAACTGGCTGTTTGCCGGGTCGCTGCGCAGCGGTAAACGGGCGGCTGCGATCATGAGCCTGATCCAATCGGCACGCATGAATGGACATGATCCGTATGCCTATCTCAAAGATGTGCTGACGCGGCTGCCGACACAGCGGGCCAGTGAGATCGGACAACTGCTGCCGCATCAGTGGGTGCCGGCCTGATTTACGCAAGGCGAGTTGGCGGACGCTTACACCGTTTTTGTTCGATGTCCTACTGCGACAGCTATTTATAATAGCAAGCCGGTGGCTCACATCGCTTGTCCACCGGGAGTTCCGGCCTCAGCGGTTGCGCGTTGACCTGCACCCCTACTTGCGAGCTAATCCAACTTAAGCGCTCTGCATCGAGCAGCGTCACTATCGTCCCCCCACCGCATTGGGAGGAGAAACCTGATGCCCGAGAAGCGATCCCAACTAAGCGGTACCGGCCAAACTGGCTCCTCACATAGACTGGGCCACCACTATCACCTGGGCAGGCATCGAATGCACCTTGCGGGTCTTTTGCAAACAATTCGCGACCGGCCTTGCAACTTTCCGCCCCCGGTACAGGAGCCGGGGTGCACCTTGATGACGCTATCGGCACATCGGCGAACAGCTTGCGGCCAGCGTTCGCTTGTCCGTCATCCCCGAAACCGACGACTCGTACATACCTCGCGTCGTTAAGGCCACTCAGTGACGAAATTGCAATAGGACTAGCGGGAGAGATGAATCCAGTTCTCATCTTGATCACCATCAAGTCACGACCGCCCAAGTTTCTACCTTGTGCGACAGCGCCCACATCCATTACCGCAAATGAAGCAACCGCAGCTGATTGAACTTGCGGCAGGCCGGTTGGCGGAGTCTTCGAATAACCTCCAGACCCGAGTTTAAGCGCCTGGCTCAAGCTGGTTGCAGCGGTAACCCTCACCGGCACCAACTTTCGGTAACCGCAGTGGGCTGCTGTCAGTACCGCGTCTGTGGCGATAAGCACACCCGTGCAGTACGCCTGTTCTGATGCGCTTTCGAACTCCACCACAACAGTTTCAGTGAAATCGTTGACGCTGGCCTCCATGCCGCCTTTAACCAGAACGTCAGCATCCCTGTCGACCGACGCCCAACCCATAACATTCTCCTGACCATTGGCATTCAGAGTCACTCCCAACGTGCCGAGGGCTATCCATTGTAAAACTTTCATTTCGGCACCTTGCATTTCCCTGGGTTATTCAGGAATGAGGCTGGAACGCCCATCTGTGAAAACAATGGCTCTGCAGAAGCGACTGATGCGGCCGCTGTGACCCTGGCTGATGCGAAAGCGACTACTGCAGCTCTCTTAGCGCTATTGTCGCTATCTTCCGATTCCATTGTGTTGATACATGCGTCATAAGCAGCCTGTGCTGCATCAACATCGGATATGGCAGTTACAACCGCGGCAGCAGCGTTGGTTCGCGCAGTATTTTCAGCGGTTCTTGCTGCGTTCTCAGCAGTAGCTCGTTTAGCGGGGTCGAGTGAGTCAACATACTTTTGTGCTGTGGTGTCAGCGCCCCCCTCGAGCGCTGCGCCCAACACACCCAAGAACTTGCTACCCGCAGTGGTCTCAAGGAGTCCGGCCACCAGGGTTGTGGGCGTATTTTTGTCTGGCGGCAGGGCATACCAAGGGCTATCCCAAGCATCCCGGCCTCTGCCTTCGCCATTAGGAGAGAGTAAGTCCGAGCTAACCCAAGCCTGTCCGAGGGGCACGTCTGATTGGAGCACGGAATACCCATTTTTTAGATTTTCAACTAACGCCTTGGATGGATCGAATCCAGAAACAGTGAGAACAATTGCTTTGGACTTTGATCTTAGAGACCAGCCTTTGTCCAAGCGTTCGCCGTAATAGAAAGCTCGTAAGCGGACGGCTACTTTAGAACCGTCAGGAGATCGGATAATTTTCATTTCGGCGAAAAAACTCGGCTTTTCGGCAAGCATGGCTCCGCTGCTGGCCAGTTTCGCCTTTGCATCGGCAAGCACTTGCGGCAACCCTGCGACCCAGTCATCCACAGACTCCCCAGATTCACCGTTCGCGCGCGCCACGGCCAGCCATGGTAACGGCAGGATACTATCCAGCTTCACCGAGGAATCTAGGAAGTCAGCTGAATCGGTAAAAACTTTGCCATAAACCACATGGAGGCAACCTCTCACGTCCTCGCCCCTGTTGAAATTCAGCGTAGAGGCAAATTTGGCATCGGAGTCTTCACCGTACGACTTCAGGCCGGTACCGACAGCTTTAAGGCCCCCGGAAATCACATTGGTCAGCAGCGGAAGCAGCAAAGGGTTAACGTTGTCCGCGTCGGTGTTTAGGCATTCGCCATGAAACACCCGAAAACCTGAGGTGGTGCCCGCGCTGATCCTAATGTGGTCAGGACTAACTTGCATCTGGTTTTGGGATCCTGCACACCCCGCTAGCAGTCCTGACAACAGCAGGTAATAGCCCCACGAACGATTTAGATCCATCGCTTCATCCCTTCAGCGGATTCTTATTCGTGCCAGCAACTCCGGTCACAATCACCGTTTCGGAGCGCTGATGGCAGCTTAGCTTATGCATCAAACTCTGCTGCTCAAGTTACTCTCTTTCCTAGCCCCATTGGCCGGCCCGGCGGTCGACAGCTTTGAGAGGCGTTACGTGGAGTTTGTGCCGTCGATCATCAGCCTCGCCGACGATACGCTTGGAGGCACCGGTGTAGAACACTCTTGGATGACTTGGCTTTGAAAGATTTGCTGTAGGTGCGGCGCTGAGAGGCATGGAAAATACGCTTGATAGGCCAGAAGCGCTGCCCACTTAAACTAGGTAGACACCATTGGTCTGTCCCGAGCTGAGTGGACACTGACTTAAGGTGGATAATGTCCACCGCAAGGAGTGTTCATGACCCAGACCAGACGACGTTTCCCCGAATCGTTCAAACGCGAGACGGTAGACCAAGTACTTGCCGGCACGCTGCTTCGTCATGTGGTTGAGACACTGGGCATCGCTGAAAGCCTGCTGAGCAAATGGAAGCGCCTGCTTTTCCGGGCAATGGCAAGCAGCGTGGCGAGAGTGCGGAGTTGCGCCGGCTACGCCAGCAACTGGCTCAGGTCACCACGGAGCGCGATGTTTTAAAAGGCGCTCGCCATCTTCTCGCAGCCCACGAAGTGAAGTTCCGCGCCATCGAGGCGCTGACCAGTCGCTATCCCGTAGCACCGATGTGCCGGCTGCTGCGGGTATCACGCAGCGGCTTCTATGCCTGGCAGCAGCGGCCACCTTCGGCGAGAGAGATGGCGAATCGGCGTCTGAGCAAAGAGATCCGCACCATCCACCACGAGGTGAATGGAATCTATGGCCATCGCCGAATCAAGGCCGAGTTGGCGGCCATGGGGCATGTGTGTGGTCGACACCGGGTTGCTCGACTGATGCGCGAAGCCGGTCTGCGCGTTCGCTCGCGCAAGCGCTGGCGGCTGGTTTCCAGCAATCGTCATGCTCTGCCGATTGCCCCAAATCACCTGGATCGCCAGTTCGCCTCGGATCGCGCTAATCGGCACTGGGTCTCGGACATGACCTACGTGCAGACGGCCCAAGGCTGGCTGTATCTGGCCGTCGTGCTCGATCTTTTTCACGCGCTGTCGTCGGTTGGGCGATGCAGCAGGCCCTGGTACACGCCGCGCTGGAGATGGCCGTGGCTCACCGACAGCCGCAAACCGAGTTACTGCTGCACTCGGATCGTGGCAGCCAATACTGCGCGTACGATTACCAGGCCTTGCTGCGGCGACATCGCATCGCGCCCAGCCATTCACGTCCGAAGAACTGCTGGGACAACGCCGCGATGGAGAGCTTCTTTCGTTCGCTGAAGGCTGAGCGGGTGTACCTGACTCGCTACGCCAGCTACCAGGAGGCGAAAAACGACCTGTACAATCACCGCCGTCGCCACTCGACGCTGGGCTATCTCAGTCCGATGGAGTTTGAGCGGCGAAAGGCTAGCAGTAACTCTTAACTACCTGTCCACCAACTCCGGGACAGACCAGTCTCAATTAGATCCACTCGCTAATACACTAGTGAGATGCAAGCTGCTCAAGCCTTTCCACCAACAGTCGCCAATCCTTGTCGGGTACTCGGCCATCAATCCAATCCTGAATCTGCGCCTGCAGTTCAGGCCGTGGGTACTTTTTGAACTCCTCTAGCCAGTCTTCCGGATCAGGCATTATGTCGAAGGTAGGAAGGTGATCATAGTCAAAGTCAAAGTTAAACTTTCCGTCCGGGGTCAACGAGAAGTTCGCTGTATACCAAGCTTGACCACTAGCGTGCTGGGCTGCCATTTCATCACGCAGCTGCAAAAGCGCATCAAAACCAGCACCGTCTATTACAAAGGTCTTCGATCTCTGGCCTTCAGAGCTAAGAAAATACCCATTTTGAGAGCTATAGCCACAAATAACCTGATAAGTATATACGGCTTTCTTCCAGCCAATTTCCGGCAGCTCGTTATATACAGATATCGCTATCTCACGGTAGGACTCTTCAATCTTAGGCGTCATCTTGGATTCTCAATCACGTTAACTTTCCGGTTGCCGTCGATGATTTCTGTAACCTTAAACTTTCCCGCTCGCATCGTATCATCGGTGTAAATCAGTTCAATATGGACTTTAACACTCTTCTTATCTCTTAGCGCCTGCGCCCAGTTCTCTTCCATTTTCCCCCATTTACCATTGGGGTATTTATTGATTTCACTGGCCATAGGCGTGAGATTTTCATAGCCCTCGAAGCCTCCGAACTGGGAGCCGATGAGATGGCCTCCATGGTCGTCAGGCAAGCGGCCATCGTCAGCCCCTACTGTGCGCTGTGCATGTTTGCTCCGCTCA
>NZ_JAOCCV010000064.1:0-5777 GCF_029840585.1 Pseudomonas sp. GD03875
GCCCATAAAAGCCCAAACCCCCACCCGATTGCTCGGATGGGGGTTTGGGTGATAGGAGCTTGACGATGACCTACTCTCACATGGGGAAACCCCACACTACCATCGGCGATGCGTCGTTTCACTACTGAGTTCGGGATGGGATCAGGTGGTTCCAACGCTCTATGGTCGTCAAGCAATTCGGTTGCTGTATCGGTGTTGAGTCGCTACAGCGAATTGGGTATGTGATGTCTTGGCTTTGCGGTTCTTAAGCGAACTTTCGGTTCGTTTGTCGACTTCACCATCGACCCACAATCGTCAGATTGTTTGGGTGTTATATGGTCAAGCCTCACGGGCAATTAGTATGGGTTAGCTCAACGCCTCACAGCGCTTACACACCCCACCTATCAACGTCGTAGTCTTCGACGGCCCTTTAGGGAGCTCAAGGCTCCAGTGAGATCTCATCTTGAGGCAAGTTTCCCGCTTAGATGCTTTCAGCGGTTATCTTTTCCGAACGTAGCTACCCGGCGATGCCACTGGCGTGACAACCGGAACACCAGAGGTTCGTCCAACCCGGTCCTCTCGTACTAAGGTCAGCCCCTCTCAAATCTCAAACGTCCACGGCAGATAGGGACCGAACTGTCTCACGACGTTCTAAACCCAGCTCGCGTACCACTTTAAATGGCGAACAGCCATACCCTTGGGACCGGCTTCAGCCCCAGGATGTGATGAGCCGACATCGAGGTGCCAAACACCGCCGTCGATATGAACTCTTGGGCGGTATCAGCCTGTTATCCCCGGAGTACCTTTTATCCGTTGAGCGATGGCCCTTCCATACAGAACCACCGGATCACTAAGACCTACTTTCGTACCTGCTCGACGTGTCTGTCTCGCAGTCAAGCGCGCTTTTGCCTTTATACTCTACGACCGATTTCCGACCGGTCTGAGCGCACCTTCGTACTCCTCCGTTACTCTTTGGGAGGAGACCGCCCCAGTCAAACTGCCCACCATACACTGTCCTCGATCCGGATGACGGACCAGAGTTAGAACCTCAAGCATGCCAGGGTGGTATTTCAAGGATGGCTCCACGCGAACTGGCGTCCACGCTTCAAAGCCTCCCACCTATCCTACACAAGCAGGCTCAAAGTCCAGTGCAAAGCTACAGTAAAGGTTCACGGGGTCTTTCCGTCTAGCCGCGGATACACTGCATCTTCACAGCGATTTCAATTTCACTGAGTCTCGGGTGGAGACAGCGCCGCCATCGTTACGCCATTCGTGCAGGTCGGAACTTACCCGACAAGGAATTTCGCTACCTTAGGACCGTTATAGTTACGGCCGCCGTTTACCGGGGCTTCGATCAAGAGCTTCGCTTGCGCTAACCCCATCAATTAACCTTCCGGCACCGGGCAGGCGTCACACCCTATACGTCCACTTTCGTGTTTGCAGAGTGCTGTGTTTTTAATAAACAGTCGCAGCGGCCTGGTATCTTCGACCGGCATGAGCTTACGGAGCAAGTCCTTCACCCTCACCGGCGCACCTTCTCCCGAAGTTACGGTGCCATTTTGCCTAGTTCCTTCACCCGAGTTCTCTCAAGCGCCTTGGTATTCTCTACCCAACCACCTGTGTCGGTTTGGGGTACGGTTCCTAGTTACCTGAAGCTTAGAGGCTTTTCCTGGAAGCATGGCATCAACCACTTCGCGTCCTAAAGGACACTCGTCATCAGCTCTCGGCATTAAGACCCCGGATTTACCTAAGATCTCTGCCTACCACCTTAAACACGGACAACCAACGCCGTGCTGGCCTAGCCTTCTCCGTCCCCCCATCGCAGTAACTAGAAGTGCGGGAATATTAACCCGCTTCCCATCGACTACGCATTTCTGCCTCGCCTTAGGGGCCGACTAACCCTGCGTCGATTAACGTTGCGCAGGAAACCTTGGTCTTTCGGCGTGCGAGTTTTTCACTCGCATTGTCGTTACTCATGTCAGCATTCGCACTTCTGATACCTCCAGCAAGCTTCTCAACTCACCTTCACAGGCTTACAGAACGCTCCTCTACCGCGTCACTTACGTGACACCCGTAGCTTCGGTGTATGGTTTGAGCCCCGTTACATCTTCCGCGCAGGCCGACTCGACTAGTGAGCTATTACGCTTTCTTTAAAGGGTGGCTGCTTCTAAGCCAACCTCCTAGCTGTCTAAGCCTTCCCACATCGTTTCCCACTTAACCATAACTTTGGGACCTTAGCTGACGGTCTGGGTTGTTTCCCTTTTCACGACGGACGTTAGCACCCGCCGTGTGTCTCCCACGCTCGGCACTTCCAGGTATTCGGAGTTTGCATCGGTTTGGTAAGTCGGGATGACCCCCTAGCCGAAACAGTGCTCTACCCCCTGGAGTGATACGTGAGGCGCTACCTAAATAGCTTTCGAGGAGAACCAGCTATCTCCGAGCTTGATTAGCCTTTCACTCCGATCCACAGGTCATCCGCTAACTTTTCAACGGTAGTCGGTTCGGTCCTCCAGTCAGTGTTACCTAACCTTCAACCTGCCCATGGATAGATCGCCCGGTTTCGGGTCTATACCCAGCGACTAAAGCGCCCTATTAAGACTCGCTTTCGCTACGCCTCCCCTATTCGGTTAAGCTCGCCACTGAATATAAGTCGCTGACCCATTATACAAAAGGTACGCAGTCACCTAACAAAGTAGGCTCCCACTGCTTGTACGCATACGGTTTCAGGTTCTATTTCACTCCCCTCTCCGGGGTTCTTTTCGCCTTTCCCTCACGGTACTAGTTCACTATCGGTCAGTCAGTAGTATTTAGCCTTGGAGGATGGTCCCCCCATATTCAGACAACGTTTCACGTGCGCCGTCCTACTCGATTTCACTTCTAAGACCTTTTCGCGTACAGGGCTATCACCCACTATGGCCGCACTTTCCAGAGCGTTCCGCTAAAATCAAAGAAGCTTAAGGGCTAATCCCCGTTCGCTCGCCACTACTAAGGGAATCTCGGTTGATTTCTTTTCCTCAGGGTACTTAGATGTTTCAGTTCCCCTGGTTCGCCTCTTGCACCTATGGATTCAGTACAAGATACCTAGGTTATCCTAGGTGGGTTCCCCCATTCAGAGATCTCCGGATCAAAGTCTGTTTGCCGACTCCCCGAAGCTTATCGCAGGCTACCACGTCTTTCATCGCCTCTGACTGCCAAGGCATCCACCGTATGCGCTTCTTCACTTGACCATATAACCCCAAGCAATCTGGTTATAGATTCGTAACGTGAAGACGACATTCGCCGAAAATTCGCGCTTGAACTCGCAAATTTTGCCTTGATTTGCTGAATGCAGTGAAACATTCAACAAGTCACTTCTATCACATACCCAAATTTTTAAAGAACAGTTCTGGCGAAAAGACCAGAACTCAACATCCCAACCTGCGTTGGTGGATGCTCAGTTCTGAGCTTTCAGCGATCTCGAGTTAATGGTGGAGCCAAGGAGGATCGAACTCCTGACCTCCTGCGTGCAAAGCAGGCGCTCTCCCAGCTGAGCTATGGCCCCATCTACGGACTTGGCCACATCCCTTGACAATTGGTGGGTCTGGGCAGATTCGAACTGCCGACCTCACCCTTATCAGGGGTGCGCTCTAACCAACTGAGCTACAGACCCAATCGTCTAACTCTCGGGTCTAAACCCAATCGCTTTTCGCAAGTGAATCAAGCAATTCGTGTGGGAACTTATGAAGAAGCTGAAGTCTTCGATTAAGGAGGTGATCCAGCCGCAGGTTCCCCTACGGCTACCTTGTTACGACTTCACCCCAGTCATGAATCACTCCGTGGTAACCGTCCTCCTTGCGGTTAGACTAGCTACTTCTGGAGCAACCCACTCCCATGGTGTGACGGGCGGTGTGTACAAGGCCCGGGAACGTATTCACCGTGACATTCTGATTCACGATTACTAGCGATTCCGACTTCACGCAGTCGAGTTGCAGACTGCGATCCGGACTACGATCGGTTTTATGGGATTAGCTCCACCTCGCGGCTTGGCAACCCTTTGTACCGACCATTGTAGCACGTGTGTAGCCCTGGCCGTAAGGGCCATGATGACTTGACGTCATCCCCACCTTCCTCCGGTTTGTCACCGGCAGTCTCCTTAGAGTGCCCACCATAACGTGCTGGTAACTAAGGACAAGGGTTGCGCTCGTTACGGGACTTAACCCAACATCTCACGACACGAGCTGACGACAGCCATGCAGCACCTGTGTCTGAGTTCCCGAAGGCACCAATCCATCTCTGGAAAGTTCTCAGCATGTCAAGGCCAGGTAAGGTTCTTCGCGTTGCTTCGAATTAAACCACATGCTCCACCGCTTGTGCGGGCCCCCGTCAATTCATTTGAGTTTTAACCTTGCGGCCGTACTCCCCAGGCGGTCGACTTAATGCGTTAGCTGCGCCACTAAGATCTCAAGGATCCCAACGGCTAGTCGACATCGTTTACGGCGTGGACTACCAGGGTATCTAATCCTGTTTGCTCCCCACGCTTTCGCACCTCAGTGTCAGTATCAGTCCAGGTAGTCGCCTTCGCCACTGGTGTTCCTTCCTATATCTACGCATTTCACCGCTACACAGGAAATTCCACTACCCTCTACCGTACTCTAGCTCAGTAGTTTTGGAGGCAGTTCCCAGGTTGAGCCCGGGGATTTCACCTTCAACTTGCTGAACCACCTACGCGCGCTTTACGCCCAGTAATTCCGATTAACGCTTGCACCCTTCGTATTACCGCGGCTGCTGGCACGAAGTTAGCCGGTGCTTATTCTGTTGGTAACGTCAAAACACTAACGTATTAGGTTAATGCCCTTCCTCCCAACTTAAAGTGCTTTACAATCCGAAGACCTTCTTCACACACGCGGCATGGCTGGATCAGGCTTTCGCCCATTGTCCAATATTCCCCACTGCTGCCTCCCGTAGGAGTCTGGACCGTGTCTCAGTTCCAGTGTGACTGATCATCCTCTCAGACCAGTTACGGATCGTCGCCTTGGTGGGCCATTACCCCACCAACTAGCTAATCCGACCTAGGCTCATCTGATAGCGCAAGGCCCGAAGGTCCCCTGCTTTCTCCCGTAGGACGTATGCGGTATTAGCGTTCCTTTCGAAACGTTGTCCCCCACTACCAGGCAGATTCCTAGGCATTACTCACCCGTCCGCCGCTGAATCAGAGAGCAAGCTCTCTTCATCCGCTCGACTTGCATGTGTTAGGCCTGCCGCCAGCGTTCAATCTGAGCCATGATCAAACTCTTCAGTTCAATACTGCTTGGGTTTTGAGAAAACCCTAAACTTGGCTCAGCAATCGCAAATAAACTCTCGAATTCACGAGTGTTACTTGTGTTGCTGATAATCAGTTGACTACCAGTCTTACTTCACAAGCACCCACACGAATTGCTTGATTCAGTTGTTAAAGAGCGTTTCGGCGAAGTCTTTCGTCTCAACCGAGGCCGCGCATTCTACAGCAGCCTTTCAATCTGTCAAGCTGTTTTTGAAGAATTTTTCGTTTCCTCTCAACCGCTTGCGCTTCCGATCAGATCTTCTTCTCGTCAGCGGGAGGCGCATTCTACAGCGTTCAAAACCGCTGTCAACCACCTCTTTCAACCGCTTTCGATCGATTCGACCGAAGCACTGACAGGATCAAACCACCACCCTGTCAGTCCGGCTCATTCTACTCGAATTCGCCGCCGTTGCAATCTCTTTTTTCGTTCAACTCTTTGATTTTCAAGGAGTTTCCCGAGAGGCCTGCACCGGAAGTGGGGCGCATTATAAGGACCTAA
>NZ_JAOCCV010000065.1:0-5288 GCF_029840585.1 Pseudomonas sp. GD03875
TTGCGCAACCGCCACAAGGCCCAGAGCATCGGCGAGCTGGAGCTGATCCAGGCCGAGCTCAACACCCTGCAGGCGGACCTGCGCCGCGACCTGGCCTATGCCGAGCTGCGCAACAGCTACGGCCAGCTATTCGCCAGCGTCGGGCTCGACCCGCTGCCCAAGGAACTGCCCTCCTATCAGCTCAGCGACATCGCACAGGCCATCAGCGACAGCGAGAGCAGATGGCAGGCAGGCGATATCCAGCCGAGGTAAGCCTCCAGCTCCTATTGATCTGACCCGCAACCTGTACGCGCAACATCCCTCATATGCACCGTTGTAGGAGCGGCCTTGGCCGCGAAGCTTTATTGTCAGGCCTGTTCGCGGACAAGTCCGCTCCTACAAGTGCTTATCGGGCCGGCCCATGCCCCAACCGAGCGTCGTGAGCTATCTCTGTGGGAGCGGCCTTGGCCGCGAAGCTTTGCTGTCAGCCCTGTTCGCGGACAAGTCCGCTCCTACTGGGCGGAGTTCAACCAGCAACTGATCGCGCCCGATCATTCCTTATGTGAGCCGCCCCCCTCCGGGCCGCTCTGCCCTACCTCTCCAACTCCCTTCTTGCGGCGCCCCATTAGCGGGCCTGCCGTGCCCGCCCGGTGCACATCGGCCGCCCTCAGACGCCTTCAAGCGTCTTCTTCCTCGCCTCAATCCGTTGATAAATATCGATTTCCTCAAAGCTGGCACGAATAGCGCTTATAGCGAAGCGGCTTAACAGAAATCGCCACCAGAGCGAATAAAACCAAGGAAAGCCATCCGACACTTTGCGCATTCAGGAGTACCAAATGCTGAAGAAACTGACTCTGGCCCTTTCCACCACCACCCTGGTCTCGCTGGCGGGTATCGCCACCGCGGAAAGCTTCGACAGCCCGCTGGGCAAGTTCGACGTGAGCATGACCGCCACCCTGGCCAGCGACTACATCTGGCGCGGCCAGTCGCAGACCGCCGGCCAGGCCGCCATCCAGGGCAGCCTGGACGTCGCCCACGAGAGCGGCCTGTATGCCGGCGTGTGGGGCTCGAACGTGGACGACGAGGCCTTCCCCGGCAACACCAGCGGGGCCGACGCCGAGATCGACTACTACATCGGCTACGGCTACGGCTTCACCGACGACATCTCCGTCGACCTGCAGCTGGCCAAGTACACCTACCCGCAGGCCAGCGCCTGGAACGGCTACGAGGTGATCCCCAGCATCACCGCCTACGGCTTCACCCTGGGGCACAAGTACGGCGTGGAGACCGGGATTCATCCGACTTACACCTGGGTCGGCTACGAGTACTCGCTGCCGTACGAGCTGACCGTGTTCGCCACCTACGGCCTGACCGACCAGAAGGCCGGCGGCGACGACTACAAGGACTGGAGCCTGGGCATCGGCAAGACCATCCTCGGCCTGGACGTGTCGCTGACCTACACCGATACGGACATCGCGTCGGAGTCCTGCGAGGCGGCCTACGGCAAGGACGACTACTGCGACTCCAACCTGACCGTGGCCGTGTCCAAGTCCTTCTGAAGCAACACCGTCAGAAAAAGCCGCAGCCCCCTGCAGGGCTGCGGCTTTTTTCTGTGACCGTAGGGCGGGTGAAACCCGCGGTCGGACTCGCGGGTTTCACCCGCCCTACACGTATTCCCGGCGGTGCGCGGCGCACCCTACGGGAGGCTCCGAGTGGCGTGTAGGGTGAGCCGTGCACACCGAGAGCCATTCCGCGCTAGTGCTGCAAATGCCCGTAGAGCTTGGCGTACAGCCCGCCTTCGGCGATCAGTTGTTGGTGGTCGCCGTCCTCGGCGATGCTGCCGCCGTCGAACACCAGCACCCGGTCGGCCTGCTTCACCGCGCTCAGGCGGTGCGCCACGATCAGCGTGGTGCGGCCGTTGAGGAAGCGGCCCAGCGCTTCGTGCAGCGCGTATTCGGTGGCGGCATCCAGGGCCGAGGTGGCTTCGTCGAGGATCACCACCTTGGGTTCGGCCAGCACCATGCGGGCAATAGCCAGACGCTGGCGCTGGCCGCCGGACAGGCGCACGCCGGAGCGACCGACCATGCTGTCCAGGCCCTCCGGCAACCCACGAATGGTGGAGGCCAGCTGGGCGATCTCCAGCGCCTGCCAGCAGGCTTCGTCGCTACGGTCGCGGCCCATGCACAGGTTGGCACGCACCGTGTCGTTGAACAGCGCCGGATGCTGCAGCACCACCGCCACGTTCTCGCGCACCCGCTCCAGGCCGATTTCCTCGAGGCTGGCGCCGCCGAAGCGGATGGTGCCGGCCTGGGCCGTGTAGAGGCCGAGCAGCAACTGCACCAGGGTGCTCTTGCCGCCGCCGCTGGCACCGACCAGGGCGACCTTCTCGCCCGGCGCGATGGACAGGTCGAGGCCCTGCAGCACCGGGTCGTCGCGGTAGGCGAAGGTCAGCCCGCGCACCTCGATGCCGACCGTCTCGCGGCCGCGGAACGGGTCGATGCGACCTTCGTGCTGCGGCTCGTCGGCCCGCGCCAGCAGTTCGTTGATCCGCGCCAGGGCGCCGCCGGCAGCGTAGTAGGCGTACTGCAGGCTGAGCAACTGCTCCACCGGACCGATCATGAACCAGAGGTAGCTGAACACGGCGAGCATCTGGCCGATGGTGAGGTCCGACAGCAGCACAGTGAGCATGGCCGCCGCGCGGAACATGTCGATGCCGAACTGGAACAGCAGGCCGCTGGTGCGCCCGGCCGCGTCGCTCTTCCACTGGGAGGCCACGGCGTAGTCACGCACCTCGCGGGCACGCTGGCCGAGACGGCCGAGGAAGAAGCCCTGGCGGTTGCCGGCACGCACCTCCTGGATCGCCTCCAGGGTCTCGGTCAGCGCCTGGGTGAAGCGCGAGGTGCTGTCGTTCTCCAGCTTCTTCAGATGCTTGACTTGCTTGCCCAGCTGCACCGTGGCGTAGATCACCAGCGGGTTGAACAGCAGGATCAGCAGGGCCAGCTGCCAGTGCATCCAGATCAGCACGGCGGCGGTCCCAGTCAGAGTCAGCAACGCCACCAGCACCTTGCTCAGGGTCTCGCCAATGAACTTGTCGAGGGTGTCCAGATCGGTCACCAGGTGGGCGCTGACGGTGCCGCCGCCCAGGTTCTCGTACTCGCCCAGGGCGATCCGCTTGAGCCGCTCGATCAGGCGCACGCGCAGGCGGTAGATCACGTCCTTGGACAGGCCCGCGAACAGCCGTGCCTGCAGCACGTTGCTGACCAGCGCGCCGAGGCGCAGCAGCAGGGTCAGCGCCAGCATCAGGCCGATGTAGCCGATGGCGTTTTCCCAGGCGTCGGGGAGGAAGCGGTCCATGAAGCGCAGCGCCGCGTCGCCCTGCTCCAGCAGGATCTCGTCCACCAGCAGCGGCAGCAGCAGCGGGATCGGCACGCTGCACAGGGTGGCGAACACGGCGATCAGGTTGGCCAGCAGCAGGCCCTTGCGATGACGCATCGCGAGGCGGCGAATCTCCGCCCAGGTCAGGCGATCAGGCATGGGCGGCCTGCTCCAGCCAGCGTCCCAGCAGCGGCGCCAGGGCGTCCAGCGGCTGGTAGCCGTTGGTCAGCAGGGCCAGCTGGCCCGCGCGCTCGGCGAGCAGGGTGGGAAAGCCGGCGATGCCCAGGTCCTGCACCCAGGTGAAGTCGGCCTCGGTGGCCGCCAGCATCGCCGGGCTGTCGAAGGCCGCGGCGAACTCGATGCGCGGGATGCCGGCGCGCTCGGCCAGCTCGACCAGCACCTGGGCGCGGGTGACGTCGCGACCTTCCACGTAGAAGGCGTGCTGGATCAGCTGGAGCAGCGGCCAGGTGCTCTCCTCATCCAGCTCGCGGGCGACGACCAGGGCGCGGCAGGCCGGCCCGGTGTCGTAGACGAAGCCTTCCGGCAGCGCGTCGTCAAAGCCGAACGGCTGGCCGGTGCCGGCATGCACCGCCTGCCAGTGGGCGAGGATGCGCGCCCGCGTCGCCGGGTCGAGCGCCGCCCGCTCCCGGCGCAGCCCGCCGAGCACCAGCCGGGTCGGCACGCCGGCCGCGCCGGCCTGCTCGGCAAGGGCCCGCACCACCGGCGCGAAGCCCCAGCACCAGGAGCACATGGGGTCCATCACATAGAGCAGACGGGCTGGGCGCACGACGCGGTCCTTAGTCGCCAGGCGACGAGATGAGCATGGCTGCAGTGTACGTACAGAGCGGCCGTTTGGGGCAGCGGTTCAGCCTTCCTGCAGCGCCTTGTAGTTGTAGCCGATGGGGTGCGGCAGGTTGCGCGCCTGGGCAATCTCGATCTGCTTCTGGCGCTCGCGGGCGGCCTGGCGGGTCTTCTCCGGCAGGGAGTCCCAGCAGTGCGGGCAGCTGATGCCGGGCGAATAGCGCTCGCTCTGGCGATCCTCGACCGAGATCGGGTTGCGGCAGGCGTGGCACTGGTCGTAGTCGCCCTCGGTGAGGTCGTGGCGCACGGTCACCCGGTTGTCGAAGACGAAGCAGTCGCCGCGCCATTTGGTCTGTTCCTGCGGTACCTCTTCCAGGTACTTGAGGATGCCGCCCTTGAGGTGGAACACCTCCTCGAAGCCCTCGCCGAGCATGTAGCTGGACGCCTTCTCGCAGCGGATGCCGCCGGTGCAGAACATGGCGACCTTCTTGTGCCTGGCCGGGTCGTAGTGGGCCTTGATGTACTCGGGGAACTCGCGGAACGACTTGGTCTTCGGGTCGACGGCGCCTTCGAAGGTACCGATCGCTACCTCGTAGTCGTTGCGGGTGTCGATCAGCAGCACTTCGGGATCGTCGAGCAGGGCGTTCCAGTCCTTGGGCTCGACGTAGGTGCCGACCCGCTGGTTGGGGTCCACGCCCGGCACGCCGAGAGTGACGATCTCCTTCTTCAGCTTGACCTTGGTGCGATAGAAGGGCTGCTCGTCGCAGTAGGACTCCTTGTGGTCCACGTCGGCCAGGCGCGCGTCGCGGCGCAGCCAGGCGAGCAGGCCGTCGATGCCTTCACGGGAGGCGGAGACGGTACCGTTGATGCCTTCCTCGGCGAGCAGCAGGGTGCCCTTCACGCCGTGTTCGAGCATGGTGTTCAGCAGGGGTTCGCGCAGCGCTTGGTAGTCCGGCAGGGAGACGAACTTGTACAACGCCGCCACGACGATCTTGTCGGTCATGGACGCTCTCCAGTGGTCACCCTCGCAAAGGGCGGACCGGGGATGAAAATGGAAGCGCCGGCTGGAGCCGGCGCGGGGGCGATTCTAACCCAGGCGGACATGGCTCTGCAGCCGGCCCGGATCAATGGAG
>NZ_JAOCCV010000066.1:0-4524 GCF_029840585.1 Pseudomonas sp. GD03875
CACACCAGCGCAGGCCAGAACAGCCAGCGCCAGGGCGACGTAACCGGCGACAGTACCAGCACTGGTGCCACCAGCATTGATCTGCTCTTGAATACCGGTAACATCGATCGGGATTGCGGCAGCCATAGCCTGACCGGTGCTGAGAACAGCAGCGGAGCCGACCAGGGCGACGTTGCGAACGGATTGCAGTTTGGTCTTCAGTTCCATGTTACTTACCTCATGCGTCTAAGTATTGATGCGACCATTCCACCGGAAAGGCCGATTGCGAACACCAAGAGAGTTCCGCCAAAACCAATAGCGAACGCCTCTGGCGAGAATCCCCCGGAAACCAATATGTCTACATATCCAGCGGCTTCAGGAGGGATTAGATAGGCCTGCTGCCATGCAAGTTGAGCGCAAGACATTGAACTATCAGAGTTGATAGTCCAATCCGTGCAAACTTGAACAGCAACTACGGCCATGTTTAAGAAAGCGCCTGAGTTGCAGAAATCACCATCAGGGCAGCCGACCAGAAGAAGACAATCAGGATTTTCCAGCCGCTAGGCGCGAACAGAGCGCTCAGAAGGCCAAAGCAGAAGACCAGGATCATGGCGCCCTTCCCTTAAGCCGTTTTCGCGGCAGTAGACGGCGCTGGAGCAGGCACGGGAGCAGGCTTGGCCGGTGCCTCCGGCACGTCCTGCAAGCGAAGCGGCACGCCCATCAGCGAATAGCGAATGCGCACCTTGCCGTTGAACTCGTCCAGCTCGTCGCGGTAGGGAGCGAAGACCTCGGCGCCGATCTGCTGGCGATAGGCGTTGTGCAGGCCGTCTTTGTATTGCTGGCCGGCGACCATGAACTTGACGACCTGGGTCGATTCGAAGCCGTCGAAATCGACAGTAACGCAGTTGATACCGACAGCAGCCCAAGGCTTTTCCTGGGTGCCTTTCTGGACGACGCCGGCGACGAAGCCGCGAAGAATTTTCATGCTTGATCCTCTTGAGGTGGTTGGCCGTAGCCGAAGACGTCGCCCAGGTAAGGCGCGCTGGTTTTCGATTGATCGACCCGGCCGTAGCGCTTGAGGTCGTCAGCGACACGCCAATGGCGCGTGTTTTCCCAGCTCGCAGGAAGCCGAGAAATCAGGATGTGACGAGGGGTCGGAGGGCCGACGAACTCGCCGAAGGCTGCAGCATCGAGCACAGGTGGAGCGACCTTGCGGGTCGTCGCGGCGCGCTGCTGATCGCGGAGCGTGGGCACCCTGCCCTTGAGCTTCACTCTGTTCATCACAGCCACCTCGGGAACGGCAGGCAGGAGAACCAGCGGCAGTCAAGCTGGTAGAGGCGCTCGCCCTCCTCCACCTCCTCCCAGGACTGATACTCATCGCAAGGATCGAAGTCATCCGGGCCACGGGCCGGCGTGTCCTCGATAGACCTGCTCCACTGGTGGCAGCGGATGCATGCATAGGTCGACCAGCTGTCAAAACAGCCGCGGGGGAAGTGGTACCGGCAGCCCTTGACCTTGCAGACCTGAGCACCGATTGCACGGCTCAGACTGATGGCCAGCCTCATGCCGTTACCCGGCTTCATCGAGACCATGCGAATCATCACGCCACCAGCCGCAGCGGCGACGGCACGACGGCCGAGCGGTAGAACGAAGGCAGGGCCACGTCGAAGGTGCGTTCCACCTCACGGACGTTGCGAATGAAGACCACGCCGTGGCGGGTCGCATCGAACGGCAGCTTGATGTCGATACCGATCTGACGAAGGCGGGCGCGGTGCTTCTGAACAGCTCGCGAATCGAAGTCAAATTGCTGGCCGCACTGCCAAAGAGAGACATAGCCAGCGGTGGACATAGCAGCCTTACGATGCTCGACAATGCCCTTTGCCACCAGCTCATCGGCAACGGTCAGAACGTCGAAGTTAGTGATCTCGCACTTGTCGCCTACCATGAGGAACCCCCTATGGATTTCTCGCAATTTCTGTTCGTCGAAGAGGCCCCAAAACCGGAGCCCCTCCCGCTTCAAAAACTCCGATCTACACTTGATTTCGGAGCGCACCATGCCGACCGATGCACACCAGTCGCGCAGTTCCCGCACGTAGCGGTATTCGTCTGAGTCGTCACCGAAGGTCCGCTTGACCTTGGGCAGGAGGTGAGCGTCCAGCTCGGCCGCCTTGTTGTAGTTACCGGGATACACCAGGGAGCCGGCTTTCTCGCCGCCCTTGGGGGTCCACACGCATGTGTTGCCGTCCGGATACAGGTAGGCGATGGAGTTGCGGAAACGCTGGCTGGAAATGCCGCGCAGGAACGCCCTTTCGTTGCCCTGCCCTACGTAGAAATTGCTGGTCAGGTCCAGCCGCTGGAAGATCGCGCCATCGGCGATCACCGAGCCATCTTGCAGCTGCTGCGTCGAAGTGCAACGGGTCATCGGCGGAAGCTTCAGCTCGGCCAAAACCTCATTGATGACCCGCATGCAGCCATCGAGCGAATCGATGCCAAAGACGTTGTCCAGGCGGTTGAGCCGGGACGGGTTACCGTCGACGGTAATGCGACGGCCGCACACATGAATTCGGAAGGTCGTGCAGTAGCTGCCCTCGGCGTAGAACGCCGGCACGCTGGTGGAAAGCAGCTCATCAGTTTCGAGATCAAAGCGACGGCAGATCGTCTCGCCAACCCTGGGAAGGTCGAACGGATAGTCCTGATAGGCCTTCAGCCAGTCGTAGAACATCCGTGAGCGAGATTGAGTCGAAGGAGACATTTGCGACCGATCCATAGGACAGATGAGTCGCATCGTAATGACATATTTGTCCCAGTCAAGACAAATATGTCCGATGGCAGAGTGCCTTAGGACATAAGCAGGGTAAAAACATGATGAAATTGATACATCAAAGTCCCAAAGGCGAGACGGCAATGACCCTAGGCGAGAACTTAAGAAAGCTCAGAGAGGCTGCTGGCCTGTCGCAAGGTGAGCTCGCCGTCTTAGCCAGGCTCAACCTGAAGCTAATCCAGAGGATGGAAAACGGAATCGGCGACACAGGTGTGTCAAAGGTGAAAGCCGTGGTCATAGCGCTCGGCTGCACAGCTGATCAGCTGCTATTCGACGAAGACGAGCTCGGGGAAGACGGGGACCTAAGGGTCCTATTCCAGCAGCTGCAAAAGCTACAGGGAAAAGATCGAGAGACCTCAAAAGAGGTGATCCGGGCGCTGATCATGCAGCACCAAAACAGGGAGCTACTCAAGCACGGATGAGGCAAATACCGAACGATTGTGCGGTAAAGTGGGGGTGTTACAGCACCCCCACCCCGAGCCGTGCAGCATGCCGAACGCAATGTTCGGAATTTGCTTCTGCAGGCAATCAAGAGCGGAGCTGGATCGTCCGGACTTACCAGGACCTGAACAACGTGCGCGCTGACGATCCTGGGAGACTGCGCAGCAGGCCACCGCGTGCATACGCCGATGGGTGATCAATGCGCGGGGGTGGTCCTGGGCCGGTTACAGCAACGAGTAACGCGAGCGTCGACGTACGGCAGTCAGCACCGCGGGGCGAGCGGCTGCCAGTAGTCCGGCCCTTCGGGGTCTCGGCGCAGATACCACAGCGATCACAGCACAGGGCGTGCATGCGCCTAATGCCCTTCGGGCAGGTCGAAGTCGCTGGAATTTCCGTTACATAACAGATAATCCGACGGGCGGTCGCATTTATCGTTACGTTACGGTAGAGCATTTATCGTTACGTTGCTATAATTGAATCATAGCGAAACGGAACGGAGCCCGCCGCAATGATCGATCCCGCAGACAGCCAGACCCAACCCCTCGCCCTGGACGAGCCGAAGCCCGCAAAGCGCCGTGGCAGGCCCTCGACCGGACAGGCACTCAGCAATGCAGAGCGGCAGCGCCGCTACCGCGAGAACCTGAAAGCGCAACGTAACGAAAAAATGCACCAGGGCGTTGCCGAGGATCTGCGCGCCGAGCTGGCGAAGGCAATGGAGCGAATCGAGGAGCTAGAAAAGGAGCTGGAAGCAGCAAAGCGGAAACGCCGCCACAGAGACGAGCCAGCAGCACCGCTGAAAGAATGGGCCGTCTACGGCAAGAAGAGCCCAAGGGCAAAAAACTGGGTGAGAATCACGCCAAAGGGCGAAGAATACGCCACCGAGGCGGACGCCATAAACGGCATAGCAGAAGCGCCGAGCATGGGCGAAAAAGCCGTCTACACGGCCTTTAAAGTAACGTTGCGCTAAATATCAAGAATGGCCCGGCAGGCATCCTGCAAGGCTTCAATCCGGGCGTCCAGTGCGGCGCCCTCATCATCCAGCTGCGCTACCCGGCGGCGCAGATCACGAACTTCCGCGACCAGCCGGGCGTAGTCTTCAAGCAGGTGGACCACGGCGCCCAGGTCGTCATGCCCTGGAGCATATAGGCAGGCGTTACGTAACAAATATTCGGGTATGTCGAGAGTCGGCATCGCATAAGTGACGTTACATTAAATCGCGCCCGGAGTGGCTGCGCCTATGGTCCGGCCACGAATTAACGTAACGTAACGCATTATGCGAAGCC
>NZ_JAOCCV010000067.1:0-3864 GCF_029840585.1 Pseudomonas sp. GD03875
AGCAACATTCGATTGGGACAGGGCGGGGATTATCCGTCAGGCGCGCAGCGATGTCAGGCGTCGCGCGGGGCGGGGGGGCTGTCCGGGCGTGACCAGACCCACAGGTTGCCGACCGCCATCCCGGCGATCACCGCGTACAGCCAGTAGCCGTGGGGCAGGGTGATCAGCATGATCGCCAGCGCCGCGAGCATCGACAGGCTGGCGGCGACCTTGGCGCGGCGGGCGACGGCCTTGCCGTTGCGCCAGTTGGCCAGGATCGGGCCGAACAGGCGGTGGTTCTCCAGCCAGCGGCTCAGCCGAGGCGAGCTGCGCGAGGCGGCCCAGGCGGCGAGCAGCACGAATTCGGTGGTCGGCAGCCCCGGCAGCACCAGCCCGACCAAGCCCACACCCAGGGAGGTGTAGGCCAGCAGGGCATACAGCAGGCGGACCGGCCGCGAGCGGGGCGTGGGACTCAAGCGGCCTCGGCCAGCGCGTAGCTGTGCTGCAGCAGCACGCCGAAGCGTTCGAAGGCGGCCAGGGCGCCGGCTTCCGCCGCGCGCTCTTCCTCGTCGCTCAGCGGCAGGGCGTCGAGGGTCTGGGTGAACAGCTTCCAGCCGGCGGCGCGGCCGCCTTCCGGTTCGCCCAGGTGGCGGGCGCCGAAGGTTTCGCTCAGGCCCAGGGCGGCGACCCGCTTGATCAGGAAGGCGGCGCCGAGCTTGGAGCCCTCGGAGACGAACAGCCAGCCCAGTGCCTCGGCGCGGGACAGGTCGGCGGGCGCGCCGGGCACCGGGGCCGGAATCGCGGAGCCCAGGTCGCCGAGGTCGGCTTCGGCCTGGCGGGCGCGGCAGCGGGCGGCCAGGTCGGGGAAGAGGGCGATCAGCTTGGCGTCCTGGTAGAGCGCCTGCAGTTCGGACTGGAACAGGTACTGGGCCTGTACGAAGGGGGTGAAGTTCTCGCGGCTGGCGAACGGGTCGTGCGCCTTGACGGCGTTGTCGAGTCGTTCGTGGGGCGCGTGGGTCGCCTGGTTGAGGCGCTGGGAGCGCAGCGTGCTCATGCTGGGAGTCCTTTGATCGGAGGGTGTCAGAAAGACGAGACGAACGAGGCGGCGGATAACGTAAAGGACGCCGCCTCGCCCCGGCGGCGGGCGCTGCCGGGGCGGGACGGGTTCACGCCGGGATCAGATGTCCCACACCAAGTTGATGGCGAAGTTGCGGCCCGGCTGGGTCAGGCGCTCGAGGTTGGCCGGCGCGGTCACCGCCGCCTCGCCCAGGCCGCTCTCGCCGACGCTGGCGTAGCCGCGCACGTCGTCCCACAGCCAGTACTGCTTGTCGGTCAGGTTGTAGAGGCCGGCGTTGAGGGTCAGGTCGTCGGTCAGGCGGTAGTAGCCGGTGAGGTCGAGGATGCCGAAGCCGGGGCTGGCGAACTGGCGGCTGGTGCCGTCCGGCGCGTTGAAGCTGGTGCTGTCGATGCGCGTCTTGCGCTTGACCAGGGTCCAGTTCAGCAGGCCGCCGAAGCGCTCCTGCTCGTAGCCCAGGCCGAGCACGCCGGTCAGCGGGTTGACGCTGTTCAGCGGCTCGCCGTTGTCGTCGTTGCGGCCGCGGGCGTAGGCGATGCTGCCTTGCGCGTAGAGGCCGGGCAGGGCCAGGTCCAGGCGGCCACGGGCCTCCACGCCACGGATGCTGGCGTGGCGGATGTTGCGGCTCTGGAATTCGAGGCTGCCGGAGTTGGCCTGCAGCTGGTCCTCGTCGATGAAGTCGCGGTACTCGTTGTAGAACGCGGTCAGGCCGAAGCTGCCGCCCTCGAAGTTGCCGCGCAGGCCGGTTTCCAGGCCACGGCTCTTCTCCGGTTCGAGGTCGGGATTGGGTTCGACGGTGTAGCCGCCCGCCAGGTTCTCGAAGCGGCCGTACAGCGCCTTGGCGGTCGGCGTGCGGAAGCCCTCGGCGTACTGGCCGAACCAGGTGTAGTGGTCGTCGAAGGCGTAGGTGACGCCGAGCTTGGGCGAGACCCGGTGCCAGGTCTTGTCGTCGTCGCTGTAGCCGGTCACGTTGGTGCCGTTGATGTTGGCGAGGAACTCGTCGGTCAGCTCGGGGCTCAGGCGGGTGTAGTCGTAGCGCAGGCCCGGCAGGAAGGTCCACTGGTTCCAGCGGATCTCGTCCTGCAGGTACAGGCCGTAGACGTGGATGGTCGGGTCCGGAAAGTCGCTCTGGGTGGCGATGGTGTCGGAGGCGTTGGTGCTGATCGCGCCGACGGCGGGGCAGGCGGCGCTCAACACGCGCAGGCAGACGCCCTTGCCGGAGCGCTGGCCGGTGACTTCCTGGCGCTTGAGGTTGAGGCCGTAGGTCAGCAGGTGGTCGGTCGCGCCGAGGGTGAAGGCCTTGTCCAGCTGGGCGTCGAGCACCCACTGGCGGTCCTTGTAGTAGGTGTCGCGGAAGCGCATCACGTCGCGGCTGGCGATGCCGGTGAAGGGGTTGGCGGGCACGTAGTGCTCGCGGGTGCTCTGGTCGGTCTTGGCGATCTGGTAGTTCAGGCTCCACTTCAGGTTGTCGGCCAGCAGGCTGTCCCGCGCCAGGCGGTGCTCCAGGCCGAAGCGCTCGCGGGTGATGGTGTCGTTGCCGCTGCGGTCCCGGTAGTAGCCGGAGCCGACCCCGGGGGTGGGCGCGTTGAACGGGCCGCCGACCGCGCTGAGCTGGTCGGTGTCGCGGTCGTCCTCGTACTTCTCGTAGGTCAGCTGCAGGCGGTCGCTGTCGTTGTAGTTCCAGCCCAGCTTGGCCAGCAGGTTGGTGGTGCGCACGTCTTCCGGGTTGGCCTCGGTGCGGTCCAGGCCGGTGCCGCCGTGGCTGCCGTAGGATTCGGTCTCGTGGCCGTTGCGCTGGGACAGGTGCAGCAGGGCGTCGAAGGCCTCGTGGCGGCCGGCGACGGTGGCCGAGGTGAGCCAGCTGTCGTCGGCGGAGCTGTAGCCGGCCTTCAAGCGGGCGCCGGCGTCGCGGCCTTCGCGGAGGATGTCGTCGGCGTCCAGGGTGAAGTAGCTGACCGCGCCGCCGATGGCGTTGCTGCCGTACAGGGCGGAGGCCGGGCCGCGGAGGATTTCCACGCGCTTGACGATCTCCGGATCGACGTAGTTGCGGTGGGTCTGGGCGTAGGGGCCGTAGAAGAAGCTGTTGGGGATTTCCACTCCGTCGATCTGGGTCAGCACCCGGTCGCCGTCGATGCCGCGGATGTTGTAGCCGGTGATGCCGGCGCGCTGGCCCGCGCCGCCGACGGAGACGCCCGGCTCGTCGCGCACCAGCTGCTTGATGCTGTTGACGTTGTTGCGGTCCAGCTCGGTGCGGCCGCGCACGCTGACCGTGCTCGGCACCTCGTCGACGTTCTGGGCGCGGCGGGTGGCGGTGATGGTCTGCGGCTGCAGCTCCATGGCCCGCGACTGGCTGGCGCGCTGCAGCACGACGTTGTGCGGCCCGACCTGGACGAACACCAGGCCGCTGCCGGCCAGCAGGCGGCGCAGCGCCTGTTCGGCAGAGAGGTTGCCGGAGACGCCGGGCGAGGTGACGTTGTCGGCCAGGTCAGCCTGCAGGCCGACCTGCCAGCCGGTGACGTCGCTGAAGGCGTTGAGCGCGGCGCTCAGCGGCTGGCGCTGGATGTCGAAGCGGAAGCCGGCCTGGGTCTGGGCGCTGCCCTCGGCGGCGACGGCCACGCCGACGGGCGCCGAGGCCAGGGCGATGGACAGGGTGAGCAGGGACAGGGCCCGCAGGGGCAGCTCTGCCGGGGCACGCAGGCGATCGAGGGTGGAGCGTCGGGAGGAGACGTTCATCGGAGCTCTCTTTAAGTCGGTATTCGTCGATGAAATGCGAATTAATAGCATTGGCATTTGACGAAACGAACGAGCCC
>NZ_JAOCCV010000068.1:0-3743 GCF_029840585.1 Pseudomonas sp. GD03875
AAAGCGGACTTTAGCTTTTACGTCAGATAAGTGCCTTTCGTGTGCTCGGACAGCAATCCTCGTCGAATTCGGGGCATGACTATTTCGGTCGCGGATCGGCTTTCATGAGTGGGAGCGTTACACGAAAATGGAAATTGGAGAGCCCGGCGCGAAATTAATCGAGACCATACAAGGAACCACTACATGCGCATTCCGGACGAGAAGATCCCCTTGGCATTCCTGCAGTACGCTGCCGACATCTTGGGAGACACCACCAAGGGTTTGTCTGGGGCAAAGCTTATGAAGGAATTGAATGGTTACGCCGTTGAGTACGACGTCCATCTGCCCGTCCCGCGTCTTGAAGGCGCCAGCATCAACAAGCGAACGGCACTGCTCAGAAATATTGAAGCGTTTTCGCCCTCACAACAGTACGTCATCCTCAAGGCGCTGGTCAGACATCCTTCCTTCCCACTCCTCCCCAGCGCCGAGCGAGAAGAGCTGATACACCGGCTAGTCACGAGATACGCGCACTTGGATCCACACGATGCGCCGGCCGAGGTCAATCTGGCGCTGATCGAGGAAACGAAGCACTGGCTTGACGGTTACCCCCAGTCGCTTGACCTATACGAGAAGGCGCTTCAGAAATACGAATTGCAGACCTATGAGCGCAATCTGCTCGACGACCTGCGCTTGGCTCTGGAGTTACTCCTCAAGAGTCTTTTCTCAAACAACAAGTCACTTGAGAACCAGCTCGCCAACATTGGACAGTTCATCAAGGACAGGCAGGGTTCGAGCGAATTTGCGAATATGTTCGCCAAGCTCTTAGACTACTACTGCAAGTACCAAAACAACTACATCAAGCATGACGACGCTATAATTGAAGAGGAAATCGAGTTTGTCATGGAGATCACTTCGTCGTTCATGAAGCATCTCGTCCGCCTGGCAGATTCATAGTGGGAACTACATACAGTCTCTCGGCTCGGTGCATTCCCGCTCCGGAGAGGACCAACACCGCAGCGGGTCAGAGGCTGCCTCTCTCCGGGGTAGCAATTGGCCGATTCTTGTCGGTCCCAACGGGCAAGAATCGGCCACGAAGCGGCGTTCGTCCGGTGATCTCATATGGCAAAAAACCGGAACGCTTCGCCGGAAAAAAAATGACGACACCTGAGTTTTTTGTGAGGATTACCGCCAAGTATGGCGCACTCATCGGAGTTATAGCGTGGGCACGGAGATCAATTTGGATGTCGGTGGTTTGACCATCGATTGGGCTAAGAATAATCCCGGCGTTGATCACCGCTCCCTGTTCCAGGAAAGCGACCGCGCGAGGGTCAAGACGAGCGCTGACGATGATCCAGACGAAGATGGATATGACGCCCTAGTCCGTCCATTGTCGCGAATGCTTTCTCGGCTAAATTTACTAGGAAATACAATTGAGACCACACGAGCTGAGTACAATTCGCTATTAGCCGAATATTGTGATGTTACAGCGGAAATCGACATAGATAATAGCAACACCATGTCGTTCGATGAGTTCTGCGCTTTTGTTGGTCGTTATTCTATAGAAGATCTAGACGAGACCTATCGCGACGCCTATGAAAGCACTGTCGATGTACGGGGTCGTTTTTGTGACGCCGAAGCTGAAATCAATAGACTACCGATCATTGGCGATGGTTTGTGTTGGTCCGAGAAAAGCTATTTCGCATCGAAAGTTTGTTTCCTCAGCGCTTACTCGATGCTCCAAGTTTTCGGACAAAGTGAAAAGAATAGAAACGCAAAAGTCGTATGGGACTATGGACGGCTAGTCGATGCCGGCTGGGCTTCCGACGAGGATTTCAAGACTGGCGCAATTCGCTCAAAGACAATTCTGGTGGCAACGGAAGGGACTACCGACTCTCGCATTCTTAAGAGAGCATTCAGCGCGCTGCGGCCCGACGTTGCAGATTTTTTCCGGTTCGTGGATGTTGATGAGAGGCACCCGTTTTGGGGGACTGGAAATTTGGTAAAATTCGCAGAAGGCCTTGTCAGAATAGATATACAAAACAAGGTTCTTTTTATTCTGGATAACGACGCGGAAGGTGTCGACGCGATGAAGCGCCTTGAAGATCTTAATATGCCGACCAATATGCGTGCGATGCTACTTCCAGACGACGACACTCTGCGCAAATTTCCCGCGATAGGTCCGGAGGGAACACGAGAGTCGGACATAAACGGACGCGCGGCGGCAATCGAATGCTATCTTGATCTACGACTTCCCAGTCGATCTCCAGCGGTAGTTCGATGGAGTAATTATAAGAAAGACGTCGATGCTTGGCAGGGAGCGCTTGAGTTCAAAGAAACTTATATGCGTCATTTTCTCGATCAAACGACAGAGACGCTTCGTGGTGGTGGCTATGATACTTCACGCTTGGAGCGTGTGCTGGATGCAGTTATAGCTGAAGCGACATGGCTGCAACAACATCGAGTCGAGTGAGCTTTATCTAACAGATAAGGATATTATGGGGCGCACCATGTCAGCGAACAATTCCTACTATTTTCCTGTGCTCTTCTTGACGCCATGCTTCGAAGAGTCCGAGCTCGATTTAGGCCACTTCGCGTTGTCGACGCGGAAGTGGCAAACATCTACGTTTGATCTTGCCACGCTGGCGACAAGACACAAGCTTCGCCTGCCGTATCAGGCAATGGACATTTTTCTCGCCCATTGCAAACTTGAAGTTCGCGTCTCTGCTGTGGCAACTGTCGAGGAAGCACAGCGAAAATTTCGAGCCCTGCAGGTCGCCTTATATAGAACCGGAGTATCTCCTTTCCTCTCGCCATTCATCACCACGCATTCGATCAATGCGTACTCCGGGATCAATAGCCGTGACAGCGGCTTGAGCCTCGATAAACTTCCTGAGGAGATGCGGACCGGCATTAAGTCTGGCGAGGACTTGGTAGAAGCATGGCCCTTGGAACTTTCGTTCGACTGCAGGACAATCAACGATAAGCGCGGTGTGTCTGATAATGTGTTCTATGACGCGGCAAAGTTCGCCGAAGAATGGCTGCGCGTCACGGAAAAAAACTCCCCGCTGCACGCGCTGGAATCTGCGATGACTGATGCGCCTAAACTCTCTTCACGAGCGCAATCAATCCTGCACATTTGGACCGCCCTTGAGTCCATCTTTCCACGAGTCACCACGGAGGTTTCATTCCGGGTGGCTCTGTATATGGCGCAGTTGAACTCCAATGGCAGAGACCGACGTGATTATCATAAACGTGTAAAACGAGCCTACGACCTGCGCAGCAAGATCGCTCATGGCGCAAAATCCGATCCGGGATTGTCAGATTGGCTGGAGGCGTGGAGCCTTCTTACAGATTCAGTCAGCGCCATTGTCAGGCGCGGAGGGTTGCCGAGCGAGGATGCATTGCTGGAGGAACTTCTCGCATAACGCCGGGCAATGCTACGTATCCGGTTGGGTTTCGGGATTATTCTCTAAAATCTCACCGATTTATTCCGGCGCACTGTTGTTCACTAGCAAGAGGCTACTCGGCGCTGCAGCGGTCTGCCGTCTTGACTTTCCCACTCACGGATCGCTCGTCAAGCGATCACTACGGGTCGAACCTGCGATCTTTAAGTCGTAGGCGGCTCTCGAACTTGCTAGACCGCGGCACGTGCTATGTGATGTAACGACTGCAATGCTGCGTGCGAATTTCTCATCACTCAAACGTGTCAGAAGCAGCCACCGACGGATGACCACTATTAGCCGGAGAGATACGGTGGTGAAGGG
>NZ_JAOCCV010000069.1:0-3492 GCF_029840585.1 Pseudomonas sp. GD03875
TTAGCGACGGTCTGGCTTCGACCGTCGCTATACATGGTCAAACCTCGGTCTGCTCTGCCATTTCCAGAGCATCATCGACTTCAATTCCCAGGTACCGAACGGTGCTCTCCAGCTTCGTATGGCCGAGCAGCAGTTGAACCGCCCGCAAGTTCTTCGTTCTGCGATAGATCAGTGATGCCTTCGTACGTCTCATCGTGTGAGTGCCATACATGGTTGGATCAAGGCCGATGGTTTTCACCCAGCCTTTGACGATACGAGCGTATTGACGAGTGGACAGGTGGTCTGAGGCATGCAGTCGGCTCGGAAAAAGACAGTCCTCGCTGCGGAGCCGGGCCTGATGTATCCAGGCAGCGAGAGCAGACCGTGTTTGCTCAGTGATCTCGAACTGCAGTGGCCGCTGCGTTTTCTGCTGCACTACCATGGATCGTGATGACACGTGCTCGCCATGCGCAACGTCGCGCACTCGGAGCTTGGTTAAGTCGCAAGCTCGAAGCTTACTGTCGATGGCCAAATCGAAGAGAGCCAGATCACGAGTGTTCTCTGCAATTTGAAGTCTTACCCGGATGGCCCAGATATCTCTCAGTCGGAGCGGGGCTTTCTGCCCGACCAATCTTCCTTTGTTCCAAGGCTGACGACTGCAGGTAGCGACGATGTTCATGGGAGGTCCTCCACGTGTGGGAGGACAAGGATGGCTAGCCAAAGCAGTGGTCGCTAACCGGCCAGAAGCGGACAGTGATCCGATAAATAAATATATCCACTTTTCGAAAGATTTATAGCTAATTCAACAGGTTCTTTGATGAGGAAAATATTTATTGTTTCATTCCATGTAAAGGGGCTGGGGGACTCAATAATGCCCCCTGAAATAGGTGGCGCATATGTTACGTGTTACTCGCAAGGTGATACTTACATTGATGCAGTTGAAAACATATTGAAGAAGCTAGCCAAAGACGGGCTTCATCCTGAAGAAATTCTTCAACCGATTCATGAGATGGATGCCGCCTCATGGGATATCCATGTAAAAGAGACGTGGCCCAACTATGCTGATAATTTACCTTCACAATCTGAGTTTGTGGAAATGATAAGGGCCAACCATGTTGTGTATGGCCCATTTGGATCTTATAACTAAGGCTCGTGGAGCGTGCATTCAATCAGTACTGATAGGGTATTGAGTGGAAAAGGGGACGGATTTATTTATTGGGCTGACTGCCGCTTCTGGCCGGTCGCTCCACGCCACACACGCCCGCTCTTGGCCGGCTCCTACCTTTTTCCACCGGCAGCAACGAGTCGGAAGCTGTAAGTCTGTGCTGATTCATCCCGTTTGCTGCTAGTTGAAAAATTGATTATGTCGCTATTTTTGCTTTGTCGATGTCAAGCTTTCGCAATCCCCTCAAAAAATGATAATCCAAAAACCAGTCTTTGCAGCTTGTCCCAGTGCGCTTGGTACAATTTAGCTCCGACTCAAACTCTTCATTATTAGAAGAATTTGACAGGATTTCTAGCATCTGAGGAATGCTAAAAAAACGAGAGTTTATAAACTGATCTCTTATGTCCTTGTATGCCTCCCTGAATTCGTCAGTTTTAAACTGACGATTTATCTCTCTGAGGTGGACATTAATCTTTTCATCGGCCCCTGAATCCCCGCTTTCAATTTGCCCATTTATAAGGCTGTTCAAAATTTGACTTACAAAAAATCCATCTTGAATCCCAAAGTACCCAAACATCGAAACGGCGACCCGCTCGACTTGCCTATCTTTTAGCTCAATCTTGGTTCCGTCCAAATATTGAATCTCTCCATTACGCCTTAACATGTACTCATGGCAGCCGGCCTGTGCCTGAGCATGTAGAAGTGACTGTGCAATATCTATCATGGAGTGGAGTGGGCTTCCAGCTCTTGCATCAGATGTCAGTGTTTTTCTTTTAAGTTCAATAAAGATAACAGTTGACTCTGTTTCCACTACAAAGTCACACTCTCTCTCAGTGCTATTTATTTGCAGTTCATCTCTTACATTCTTAGGTATCTTGTACTTTTTGTTTTCTAAAAACTTGATGCCTGCGCCCCGCAGCGCACTGGCAAATAACTCCTCCGTAACATCTCCAATGAGCTTCCCATTAAGTCCACTTTCTTTGCATAACTCAAGAAGCGTAGAGTAGAAGCCATAACTGCACAGATTCGGATTTGGGTAAGCGTATCTCTGCTCTACAGAAACAAAAGGCCTCTCATAATAATTTCTCAAGCCTATATGATTCGGCCACAAATATCCTTTGTTAATTTGCGCCGTTGAGAATGACAGCTTTTCGAGCGCAACCTTGATCGAGGACTGTAAATGCTTGTATTTTAATGCCTCAAAGACCATATTGGAGTCAAATATCAGAGGCTTGTCATGCGTCGCCCGAGAAGAAGTCCACTCAAAAATATCAAGATAAAGTGAGATATCAACATTAACCCCAGATAATTTAGGGGAAGTAAAAAACCCGAACATTATCTTCTTCATATGCTTTACTGCTATTTGATCAATAGAAAACTGCTGGTCATATTCAATTTGCCGAGCTATAGCCGCCAGAATGGTTTGAGGGGTGTGATGCATGTCCTCAAATTTAGTAAAGCTCTGCAAGCGCTTAGTCGCGAAGTAGTGCCTTGCAAGCTCAATAGACTCACTGTAAGTCTCAAATTTATTCTTTATTGATCTTGGGCGATGAAGATTGGCAAGTGCTAAGTTAAAAAGGTAGCCCCACGGCCTATCTAGACTCAACTGTTGGCCCACAGAAGGCTCAGGCCTCAACAAGAAACGTCGCATCTCATTATCGTAATGCCGTAATGACATTTCTTGTATAACTGTCTCTAGCCCCAAAGCACCTAATCTTCTGAAATCCCGCTGCAACCTGTTAAGAATTTTCACCTCAAATTCCGGTGCGAACGTGACCTTGCCTTGAATTACGCTTGATTTATACCCCTTCCCTCTAAGGTAAATAATAGACCTTGCTATTAAGTCGTTAGAGTTAGGATGGAAGATATAGCCGGGCAGTACATCCGAGAGGGAGTGATATGCTTGCAAAAGCATTCTTGCTTTCTGCCATGATTGTTCCGAAGCTGTATAGGAAGATTGTGCCTGCGTACAGAATCGTATTGCACGAATAAAGAACAGTGCATGCGCACATTCTTGACGAGGGGATGCTGCGCTTTTTAGATGAAGATGATTTACGACCCCGGCCAACTCTGCGGTTGTTATATCCTCTCCCGAGATTAATTTTATCATCTCGTCAATTAGAAATTCTTCAACCTCTCGCTTTGTGCGGGAGCTTCCGAATATATACCCATGATCTTTGGCGACTGAAACATAATCCGAGCGCGCATATTTATCTATTGCCCAGGCATCGTCATTGCTTTCAAAGATATCGATGAGACGCTGCATTGCTACCTCTTATCCCTAGAGATCCTGACTACGACCACATCATCTCAGCTTTGCTTTTGCCTGAGAATGAACGGCTTCTTCT